>CAYPNN010000142.1:0-3619 GCA_964412065.1 uncultured Candidatus Bathyarchaeia archaeon | reverse complement strand
GAGCAGCAGGTTGCCGTGCTGCATGAAAACTATACCAAGGTTCAAGACGATCTAGCGCAGGTAACGGAGGTCTATGAGACCCTTCAGAACAACGCTGTCCTGAGGAGTATATACGACGAGCTATTGGAGGACTACGAGGACGCGACCCAGGAGCTCGATAACGCAAACGACGTGGTGTCTGAGCTTGAGGACCGAGTCAGCGATCTCGAGTACCAGGTCAGCGAACTCGAGGAAGAGTACGACGAGCTTCAGGAGAGCTACTTCAAGCTGTGGAACGAGTATAACAAGATCAGGGTATTGAGCTGGACATACTTCGTCGTAAACGGCCTGGAGGTTAACCTCACCACAACGAGACTCGAGTACGAAACAAACACAAACATAGAAGGCACAATAACGATTCACCATGTCGGCGGGGAGCCTTTCAACGGCACCTTCGTACTGAGGATATGGAGCGACATTCTAAGCGTGGGCACTAGTTCAGCCGAGAATCAGATCTACGGTGAAGCAGAATACACCTTCGTTAATCCATTCAAATTTGGAGCCGGGTCGTATTCTCTCAGAGTCTCAACCATAAAAGACGCCGAGGGCAACACATTAGCTAGCTCTACCCAGCTTAAGGACTACTCGATAGATATACAAGTCGGATAACACTGAAAGGCTCAACAAAGTATCGTTGTAGGGACCGAAGGTTAGACAAGGGTATGATTCTCGCCGCGTCTATGTCTCGATCCTGAGTTTCTTGATCTCCAGCTTCAACAGGTAAAGGGCGTAGAAGATGAGGCTGCAAAGGATCAGCAGAGTGCCTAGGGTCAGAAAGGTGAAGGTGATCAACGCCATGGGGACGCTGAAGTAGTTAGTCAGTTGATAGTCCATCACGAAGAGATACCCCGTGAAAAGGGACGTGAAAATGAAGAGGAGTCCAGGGAGACCTATCATGAGCAGGGGTCTATCCTGCATCAGGAGCTTGAGGGCGAGCATTATCAGCCCGAAGCCGTGGGACACCGGGTCTTTTCTTGGAAGTGTTCTCCAGGCCCTCGTATCGTATGGTGGTCGGGACCTCCATTACGCGGAGACCGAACTTCCGTGCTATGGAAAGCTGCTCGGTCTCGACGCCGAACCCGTTCTTGCTCATATCGGTGAATAGTCTCAATGCATCCTTGTTAAATGCACGGAAGCCGCTCTGGGTGTCCTTAACGCCGTCGTTCGCTGTCGGGTTGAACACATTCAAGATGGACAGCCCGACTCGGCGGTAGAGCGGCGCGTCGGTGGAGGAGCCTTCGACGTGCCTTGAGCCTATGACGAGGTCTGCCTCACCGTCGAGTATGGGCGCGACGAGGCGTGGAATGTCTTCTGGATTATGCTGTCCGTCTGCGTCCATCATGACTATCACGTCGGGGGCTATCCTGTCAGCTAACAGGAAACAGGATTGGAGCGCTCTATCCTTCCCCATGTTGTAAGGGTTTCTGACGACAGTGGCGCCTTTTCGTCTGGCTACCTCGATGGTCCCGTCTGTTGACGCGTCGTCACATACGATGACATGCTCCACGTGTATGAAGGTCTGTTCTAATATTTTTCCGATGTTTTTCTCCTCGTTATAGGCTGGGATACATGCTAGGATGAATGGTTTGAGGCCCTCGTACTCAGAGCGCTGGCTCACTACATCTATGAACTGCTGGGACACGTGGAACGCCTCGTTCTTGGTGTTCGTGAAACAGTATTCCATATTAGAGTGTGAGTGTAGTCATGTGCAACAACCTTGGCGATACGTGCCGCTTTGTTTCAGATAAAAACGTTGGGGTCGTTTAGCTGTCTGTCGCTTTGAATACCTCGTCTCCTTTGCGGACTCGGTCGTTTACCTTCAGCCCGATGGAGTCTCCGGCGCCCGCCTCCTCGACGGCTTCATGCATTATCTGCATGGATCTGACCAGCTGTGTGAACTCGGTGGTAGCGCCCTTCACCGTTATCTTGTCCCCGGCCTTCAGCGTCGAAACCAGGTCAACCACTGCCACCCCCATGTTTGTGTAGTAATGGCTCACATCACCAACTTTCACTAAATGTTCTGGCATGGATAGAGATTGGTTAAAGGTCGTTAAATGGTTTCCGGGAAGGTGGTTGCTCCTAGTTGTCGTGTGCTCCGTATTTATGGTTCAAATTACCTTTACGGGAACCTAGTTCCTACAACGACGAAAAATGTGGGTAAGGATGAACGTGTTTACCATACTTTCTTCAGCAGATTTAACCCGTTTCCGCCGATCACTTTGGCTATCTCGGTGTCGCTGTAGCCGTGTTTTATCATCCAGCGGCAGACGTTCTGGAGGCACTCGGTGGGGTTCTCCATGCCCCGGACGTACTTGAGCTTCTTGAGCTGCTCAACGTTCATGTCGATGCCGAGGTACTTGGCCTCCCCGCCTTTTCCGGGGCGGGCGTAGTGGCCGAGACCCAGCTTGCCGTGCTGCTCCAGGTTGGTGAGGTAGAGGCCCACGTGGTCGCCGTAGCTGGAGTCGGGGCCGCAGCCCACGTAGTCGATGCCGACGAGGTCTATGCAGTACTCGATGTGCTCCATGTAGCTCTCGATGCCATGCAGCGGGTGCTTCTCGGTGACGGTCAGGTTTGGGGCCGCCTCTATCGCCATGACGCCGCCTCGCTCGGCGAGCGCCTGGATGACCTCATCAGGGAACATGCGGGTAGTAGGGGTTAGGGCCCGTGCCCCGGCGTGGCTGACGATTATGGGGTCCTTGCTTAGCTCGATGACCTCAAAAGCTGTTTGATCGCTGGTGTGGCTTACGTCCACGAGGAATCCGAGCTTGTTCATGCGGACGAGGGCGTCGTAACCGAACTCCGTGAGTCCCCCGTCTAGGTGCTCCTTGAGGCCACTACCGAGCATGTTGCTCTCGCTGTAGTTGACGCCCATGCTGCGGACTCCCAGGCCGTAGAGGACGTCGAGGCGGTCCACCTCGTTCTCGATGCAGCTGGCTGACTCGATGACAGCCACCCACGCGAGCCTTCCTTCCCTGCGGGCGCGCTCGATGTCGTCGGCCCTATTACAGTGGATGAGGAAGTCCTGGTGGGCGACGTCGCAGAGCCTCATGCCTAGGTCGTGTATGGTGCTGTTCCAGTCCCAGCCGTGTTTGGTGTTGATGAAGCTGCTGCCGTCCTGCATGTTGTCGAAGACGCAGTCGAGGCCGCTTGCTGCGAGTGCCTCGTAGGCGAGGAAGTTGCGGCCCTCCCTGTCGAAGCCCCTGTTCTCCGCGGGGTTCTCTGGGCTGATGTCGGGGTGGGCGTGGAGGTCTATGACGATGCTGCTCTCCATCACCGCCTCGAATCGTTCCTCCTCCGTCTTGCTTAGGGGGACGGGCTCCCACCACTCAGGGATCACGGCTCTGCGGAGCTTGAACTCCCGGTAGTCTCGGCCGGGCTCTAGGTACTGGTAGGCTTTGTAGCCGTCGTACTTCTTGTTTCGACCCATAGAAATCGGTGAAGCCTATGTTCGGAGAAATATATAACAGGATAGGGGACGCTTCTTTTTTGGGGGTTCGCGTATGGAGGTTAATCTTATTTCTCTACCGGAGGATATGAAAATGATTCATCATGCTTGACAAACAAGTCGTGGAGTATATTG
>CAYPNN010000141.1:0-5104 GCA_964412065.1 uncultured Candidatus Bathyarchaeia archaeon | reverse complement strand
ACCTGCACCCTGCCCGCGCCCACGCTCCTCACGATGGCTTGCCTTCCGTCGATCTCAAGCTCGGCGCCGATCACGGGGTTGACGCCCTTGCTGCGCAGCACCCTGTACGGGATCGTCTGCACGTTAGCGGGGTCCCGCTCGCCGAAGGCCTCCGCCGCCGGGATCTCTATCTCGGTCTCCTCGTCGAAGGGTACGCCGGGGAGCCGCTGGTCCAGCCCCCTGAGGACGTAGCCGTCGCCCACGATCACCAGCCTGGGGCCGTAGGTTCTGCCCTCGTCGTAGACGCCCTCCTCGCGGGCAAGCTCCTCGTCCGTGGTGTCTATGATCTCGCCCGTCTCGTCGGCGCGGCCCGTCATCTCCACCATTATGAAGTCGCCCTTGTTAACGGCGTCCTCGTAGCGGACCTCCTCTTCCTCGGGGGCCTCCTCCTGAGGCTCCTCGGTGGCCTCAGCCGCCTTCTCCTCGGCCTCCTCTTCTTTCTCGTCGAGGGCCTCAGGCTTCTCTTCTTCGCTCATATTTGTTTCACTGTTGAACGCGATTAAACCAAGTTTCCTTGGATTCTACGGTCTTAACGAGGCAAGGGATTTAAAGTCTTTCTCTGACGACCCGTTAAAATCAAGTGGTTTTCGAGAGAATATCTACCAAGCTACCAAGACAGCCTTCTTGGAGCCCTCTCTGAACTCGCCCCTGTCGAGCCCACCGTAGACCCGGCTGTTTTCCCATCCCGCTGATTCAGCCAGCTCCACAAGCTCCCTGCGAGTGTACAGCCTGTTGTCGAAACGGATGGAGCCGACGTACTCGTGGTCTGGTCCGCGTGGCCTATACAACCTCCATACGGCGCGTAGCCTCGACGCCTCCTTGTCGAAGAATGACTCCTCGAGCCTGAGCATCTCCCCATCCATGGAGTACCTTTTCCTGGTGAGGCTCTTCTCCGCGTAGCCTTTGTTCATCATCTCGACGACCAGCACGCCTCGTCTTGTCGAAAGCTCCTTCACCTGGGTCAACACGTCTCTATCCGTCTCGGGATCGTAGTAGCCCAGGGACGTGAACATGCAGATGGCGGCGTCGAACCTGTGGCCGCCTAAAAATTCTTTCAGCCTCCTCATGTCGCCGTGGACGAACCTGCAGTTCCCGGACAAGCCTTCCACTGCGGCGAGCTCCTCCGCCTTCGCTATGTACGCGGGTGAGATGTCTACGCCCACGACTCTGAACCCGTGTCTGGCCAACGCGATGGAGTGCCTCCCGACGCCGCACGCCAAGTCAAGAACGAGTCCGTCACCCGGAACCCCGTGCTCGCCGAAGATGTTCATAAGGTGCTCGGCCTCCTCCTCGGCCTTCCCCAGCCGCCCTAGCAGCTCGGGGATGAACAGCAGCGGGTTCTCGATGAAGGTCTCCTCGGTCCAGTGTCTAGCCGACGCCATAACCGAGTCATGGATTGACCCGGAGCTTATAGAGGTTGGTGGGCCTGGAGAGATTGATTATCATGTTCAATATTCTTGTTTTCTAATTTCAACTCAAGGATGGCAGATAAATTAGTATCAAGACGGTGTACACTGACGTTGGAGAGATGGATTTTCTGGACGGGAGTATCCATCGCCGCTATCGATTTTATCAGATAATAAGATTTCTTTGGTTTTACATGAATTCAATAGAGCACCGCTGAAACAGTGTAGAGAAAAGCTATCTCTCGACGAAGGCGTCCTTAGACGCGAGCGACGCAACCTGAGGCTCCAGCCTCGTCTGCTCTATCAAAGCCTTGTCCAGTGATATGGCGGTGATCAGTTCCTCGATCTTGCCGACCACGTAGTCCTCTCCGTTGAGCTGATAGAACGTAGCCTTACCCACCTTCCGGGTGTCCTTGAGGACCCTCATCTCATGGAGCTTCGAGAGCCTTGCGCTGACGGTCCTGGGGTTAAGCCCCGTCGCCTCGCATACCTCTTTCTGCATGAAGTCGTTCCGGGGGAAGTCCATGAAGAAGCTGATTATCCTGGTCTCCGGTGAAGACCCGAATAATTCAACGAGTATCGTATCGTTTAACTGTGACAGCCTTGCTCACAGTTTTACATTACCTTACCCAAAATATAAATAATGCGTTTTGTAAATGTATTATTCGAATTTTATGCCGCCGCGAAGCCTGTCAGACGAGGAGGTGATGGCCATGATTCTGAACTTCCTCCTGAAAAGGGGCTGTTAGGGCGGGAAATACTACAACAGACAGAGGATGACAAGGTACATCGGAGTTCAGGTCCTCCACGATGGGAAGCGGGTGAGTAAGTGCCTCGACGAGCTATTCGATGAAAGTCTCGTTTGGCAGTCAAAGAAGGGAGCCACCGTGTCACTTAACCCTCACCTCTCAGCCGAGATAACCTCCTTCACAGAAAAGTTCCTGAAGGCTGGCTCGTAACGGAAAGACTCCTACGAGGGGTTGAGATGTGGTGGGCCTGGAGGGATTTGAACCCACGACCACCTGGTTATGAGCCAGGTGCTCTAGGCCAAGCTGAGCTACAGGCCCAACCCTCTGAGATAACTGAGAACCCAGATATAAAAACATCCCCGCACCGGCAACAAATATAAACCGGCTATAAGCTAACAATGGTACGCGCTCCTGTGGTGTAGACCGGCCAAGCATTCCGGCCTTTCGAGCCGGAGAACCCGGGTTCAAATCCCGGCGGGAGCACCAACATCCAACCCTTAATACGCGTCTCCAAACCATAAAGGAGTGAATCGTGTTGACGGTCGTAGACATAGCCAAGGAGCTCATCAGGTTCGACACCAGCGGCCCCCCCGCGAGGGAGCGGCCCTGCGCCCAGTGGATCAAGGACTTCCTCGAGGACGTAGGGTTCGAGGCTGAGCTGCAGGTGGTCGAGAAGGACCGCGCCAACGTGATAGGCAAGATGGGCCGGGGCAAGGGGCCGGGCCTCGTCCTCTCGGGCCACATGGACGTCGTCCTCGCCGGCGACCCAGACCTCTGGAAGGTGACCGGCCCATTCGAGCCGGTTGTCAAGGAAGGCAGGCTCTACGGCCGAGGCGCCTGCGACATGAAGGGCCCCGACGCCTGCATACTACAGGCAGTGAAGGAGCTTGCGAAGGAGAGCTACAAGAGGCAGCTCAGCGTCGTGTTCACGGCGGGCGAGGACACCGGAGGCTGGTACGTGACGAAGGTCCTCGAGGAGGAGAAGATCACCGCAGCCGACGCCATGTGCGGCGTCATACCCGAGCCCAGCATAATGGAGATAATACCCGTCCACAAGGGCAGCGGCGGAGCCGAGGTCCTCATCCACGGCAGGGCCGCCCACAGCAGCAAGCCCGAGCTCGGGATCAACGCCAACCAGAAGGCGGCCGACTTCCTCATCGCCCTCAGGGGGCTCCAGCGCGAGCTGGACGAGACCAGGCACCGCCTCCTGGGCCCCACCACCGTGGAGTGCACCATGATGACGGGCGGCTTCAAGGCCAACATAATCCCCGACCAGGCCAGGCTGACCCTGAACTTCAGGCTCATACCCGAGCACAGGGACCCGGAGGTATCGAGGAAGTGGTTCGAGGACATAATAGCCAATTTATCCATCAAGGACCTGGCGTTCAAGGCCGAGCTGACCAGCCATAATGCAAGGGAGCCCCTCGACGTCCCCCTTGACAGCCAGATAGTGACAACCCTCAGAGACATCCTGGGCACAAGGGTGGTGGGCGCGCCCTACTACACGGAGGCGGTGAACTACACGAGGGCGGGCATCCCCACGGTGATATGCGGCCCAGGCAGCATAGATCAGGCCCACACGCCAGACGAGTACGTCTCGCTGGAGCAGCTTGAGCTCGGCGTGTTGACGTTCAAGGAAACCGTCAAACGAATCTGCCTATAACGATCTCTCTATTTAAACTCAACATTGTGTATTACAAGTGTAAACACACAGGCTGCACACACATCTGACCCATTATTCTCAACGTGAGAGAGTAACAAGTAATCCTCAAATAACAATCTATAACAACTTATATAAATGAAATAACTATAGATTAAAAGTAGGCGAATAAATTGAGTGAAGTAAAGTTCGACTTAAAACCAGTTGAGAAAAAGCCGTCAAGAAAGTATAGAAAAGGCAGCAAGTATGACCCTATCATCGACAGCTTCCTGGAAGATAAACACGATCTAGTGAAGGTAGAAGTGGCTGGAAAAGACGCAAACTATCTGAGGACTCAGCTCAAGAAGAGAATCGACGCCCGCGATCTTCAGAGCAAGATAGAAGTCTCAGTAGTGAACAACATCGCCTATCTGGAAAAGAAGTAAATTCCTTCAACTTTTTAACTCCATTTTTTCATTTCTTACAATCATGCAGTAGTATACTGTCTCGACCATCATGAGGGCGCTACGTGGGAACGGCTGTATACCTGGAATCAGAGCTCGACGGTGGGGCAGCGCAGCTTGGAGACGACCTCGGCCTCGTCCCCGGGCTCCAACTTGAGGGTGTACAGGTGTCTGCTTGCCCTCAGCTTGAGCTTGACTCTGTCTGGGTTACGCTTGATCCTGCACTCGGTGGCCTTCTCCGAGAGCTCCACGAACTCGTCCACGTCGAATACTTCGATGGGCAACGTCTTCTCTCCGTGTCCATGAAAGAAACGGTGCTTGGTTTTAATGGTTTCGCTCACACCTCGGGGTCTCGGGCTACCTAACGAGCCTAGCCAAGAGGAAGAGGCTCGCCGCCAGGAAGACGACTTTGAGGTGCCACGGGTACGTTGGGTTGATCTCGTAGATGCAGCCGCTGACGAGGCTGCCCAGCGCCGTCATCAAGCCTATCACCGGCTTGCTCCCGCCAGCTCCTGGATATGGAGGCTCTTGTAAGGGAACACCACCGACATGCTGACATGAGCTCCTGAGCGTCGGCTCCTGTTTCGCCGCGGTCTCCGTCAAGCCTAGAATCCGCCTTGGTGTGGCGGCAACGATATAAAGTTTGTCAGGGAAAAGCTAGACGGTGAACTCTTCTTCCTGGTTCGGGGCGACGCCTTTCAGGTCGAGCTCGTCCCTCACCCACTCTGCCAGGAAGTCGCAGCTCTCCTCCTCGCCGTGGATGACGTAGACGTCCGGCTTGCCCTTGAGCCCCCTGAGGAACTGCTG
>CAYPNN010000140.1:4216-5114 GCA_964412065.1 uncultured Candidatus Bathyarchaeia archaeon | reverse complement strand
CCCACAGGGTCATCATCCACAGCAACGCCAAGATAGCCGACCGCACCCCCGCGATACTGGGCACCGGCCCCAGCCCCCTGCCGTTGATGCTGGAGACTGGGCTCAACCTCCAGCGCGCGGGAGCAGACTTCATCATAATGCCGTGCAACACCGCCCACTACTTCCACGAACAGCTCCAGGCGGGCCTGGAGATACCGGTGCTCCACATGATAAGGCTCAGCGCCGAGGAAACCAGGCGGAGCCACCCGGAGGTCGGCGAGGCGGGCATACTGGCCACGGACGGCACCCTAGCCAGCCGCCTCTACCACACGAGCTACGGTGAGCAGGGCATAGAGATCGTCGCCCCCCCGGAGGAGTCCCAGAGGGACGTCATGGAGGCCATCTACCGGCACATCAAACGGGGGGACCTGGAGACCGGCGGCAAGCTGCTCCACGGGGCTGCCCACGAGCTCATGGGCGCCGGCGCCGACGCCGTCATATGCGGCTGCACAGAGGTCAGCCTGGTGCTCCACGACGGCGACCTGACGGTGCCAGTCGTCGACCCCCTCCAGGTCTTGGCTGAGAAAGCCGTGGAGCTGGCGAGAGGCTAGGCGATGGACGAGCCCAGCCACCGCCGCGGCACCCTGAACCACGGCGGAAGAGTCGCCGAGTTCTATTACCCGGCGGGGCTCGGCTGGGTGTGCACCCACTGTGGACGATGCTGCATGGACGCCGAGGACCGGGATCGCAGAGTGCTGCTGCTCGAGAAGGACGTCACCCGGCTGGAGGAGGCGGGAGAACGGGGCTTCCACGAACAGACGGATGAGGGCAGGTTCGTCGCGGTCATGAAGAAGGAGGATGGAAGATGCGTGTTCCTCGAAGAAGACGGCTGCATGGTCTACGAGGACCGTCCGCTCCT
>CAYPNN010000140.1:0-4206 GCA_964412065.1 uncultured Candidatus Bathyarchaeia archaeon | reverse complement strand
TGTCGTAGGCGAGGACTCGGGGTGCCCGGGCGTCGGCGGAGGAGAGGCGCTCGCTGAGGAGTTCTTCAGGGGGCTTCTGGGGTACGCGCTCGACCAGGTGGAGGGGTAGCGGTCACTGTGCTGTATCTGTGACACGGGTTTCTTGTATCCACATCTGATTTAGGCGGTAGTCAATACTACCCCCTGACGGGCTTTGAGCCAGACCAGCCTCGCTCAACGGATTCTGGACGAGTACGCCTCCGCAGACGAGGAGGGCACCTGGATCGTCGTCTACGACTTCAGAGACCGCAAGCCATGCCCGAGGTTCTGGGCGAACCTGCAGAGGCTGAAGGAGCTAGCCGACTGCAGAAGCATACAGTACAGTGTGGTGTTGGCGGGGAACAGGAAGACCGCGTCCGCCGTCGCGAGACTGGCTTCGCATTATGGTGCGGATGTGGCTGTCTTCAGGGGAGAGGCCGTCCCCCCGAATTAGGCGGTAGTATTGACTACCTCCCCCAGAGTGTGAGGGTGGTAGTATTAACTATTCCCTAGATTGGGAGAGCGGTAGTATTGACTACATCCCCCAGAATGTGAGGCGGTAGTTAATACTACCTCCCACCCTCGAATACGCCTACGTGGAAGGCGGTAGTATTAACTACCTCCCTAAAAACACCCTCATTGGAAGGCGATCGTTAATACTACCGCCTGCCCTTTGCATAACAGCCTTTAATTTCCCAGAGTCCTCAGCCTCAGGCATGCTCACGTTCCACACCATGACATCGGAAGACCAGCGCTTCTTCCTCAGCCTCATAGACATGGTGGGCTGGGGCCTCACCGAATCTGATTACAGGCGCATGCTCGCCTTCAGCCCGGACGGCATGTTCAAGGCCACGCTTGACGGCGAGGACGTCGGCGTCGTCGTCGCCGTCGACTACGGCGAGATGGCGTGGATAGGAAACCTCGTCGTGGTCCCTGAGATGCGTGGGAGAGGCTTCGGAGAGGCCCTGATGAGGAAGGCTATGGAGCGTCTAGAGGGCCGCGGCGTCCGCTGCATCAGGCTGGACGGGGTCCAGAAGGCCATACCCTTGTACAGGCGGCTGGGTTTCAGGGACGAGTACTGGAGCCTCAGGTACACTGGGAGGGCGTCGTGGAGCGCGGTCGCCCATGCGGAGCCGATGCGGAGATGCGACCTGGACGCGGTCACTATGCTCGACGAGGCCTGCTTCAGGGGGAGGAGGGGCAGCCTGCTCCGGTGGGTCTACGAGAGGTTCCCCGACCTCTGTTTCGCCTCCTGGAGCGGGGGCGAACTGACGGGGTTCATCATGGCCAAGGACGGCTCGGACAGCGTCAGGGTGGGGCCGTGGATATGCCGCCCCGGATACGAGGCGGCTGCGGAGGCGCTGCTGCGGTCTGTGATGAACATGCGGGTCGGCGAGACCGTCTGGGTTGGGTGCCCCGAGGGAAACGGGTCCAGCGTCGCGGTTCTGGAGCGTAACGGGTTCACGCCGCTTCCCAGCAGCCTCAGGATGTGTTACGGCGACTGCGGCGTGAGGGAGGAAGTGAACGGCGTCTACGGGCTGGGGGGCCCGGACAAGGGCTAGGTCGCCTTGAACCTGACCTTGTCCCCGACCCGCATCTCCGGCTCGTCGAGGCTCGGCGCCTTCACCACCATGTTCATGTGGTTGGGCATGTGGGTCTCGTCGTAGCCCGCCAGCGTGCCTAGAGGCTTGACGCCTACGGTCACCCTGTCACCGACCACGACGATGCCGGGCTTGGTTACCTCGAAGAAAGCCACGGCTCGCACCCTGTCGGCTCCGCCGCCTGGCGCCGCGTCCTCGTCCGTGATCATCAGCTCGTGTATCTCGTTGAGCCTGACGGCGCGGCTCTTGGTCTCTATGAGCCGGAGCCCCCTGTCTTGGAAGCTGACGTGGAGGAGGGCGACCGCCTCTCCCTCCACCGGTCTCCGTTTTCCGTAGACGCCTGGGGTTATGCGCCTATAGTCGTAGGGGGCAGCCACCACCATCACCTATGGCTTGACGTTGATGCCTTTCCTCGGCTCGGGCTCCTTCATGTCGGCTGCCATGTACCAGTAGACGCTCTCCCGGTCCATCCGGGTGGTGGCGCTCACGGTGTTTCCCTCTGTGTCGAGGACCAGGCAGTTCATGCCTCCGAAGGACTTGAGGGCGTGGATGTCCTTCATGGAGCGGAACGCGGCTTCCCTGGCGGTGAGCCCGTCCTCCATGTAGTGGATTATGGTGCGGGCCGTGCTGTTCCTGATGGCGAGCTCGCCGCGTCCGGTGCAGCAGGCTGCGCCGTACCTGTTGTCGCAGTAGTTGCCCGCGCCTATTATGGGGCTGTCGCCCAGGCGGCCCGGGAACTTTAGGGCGGTGCCGCTTGTGGACACGGCTGACGCCATGTCGCCGCCGCCGTCCATCGCCAAGACGTTGACCGTGCCGTGGTGGTGGTCGGCTAGCCTGCCGTACCACTCCCTCATGTTCTGGCTCCTCGTGTAGTCCACGATCCACCGCTGGCTCTCGTCGATCTCCTCGTGCTCGAAGGCGTCCCTGACGAAGGTCTCGTATATGTCTCTGCTCTTCTCGGTGCCGAGGTCGCCCTCCTCCATATCCATGGCTCTGGCGAAGAGCTCGGCTCCCTCAGCCACCAGCATCACGTGGGGCGCCTCCTCGAGCACCCTGCGGGCGATGCTTATGGGGTGGAGGAAGCCCTTGACGGCGCCGACGGCGCCCGACCTGAGCGTCCGCCCGCACATTATGCTGGCGTCCATCTCCTGTACGCCGAAGAGGTTGGGTATCCCGCTGAGGCCCACCGAGGTGTCGTCGGGGTTGGACTCCACGAGCCTGGTCGCCGCCTCCACGGCGTCGAGGGCGGAGCCGCCTTCGCGCAGGACCTCGGCGCCGGCGTAGAGGAACTGGCCCGCGTTCCTCGTCCCTATGATGAACGGTTTAACCATCTGAAGTCACATGGAGTTGAGGGAGCCACGGTTACTTAAGGTCATGGAAGCCCTGGGCGCTTGTGGGCGGAACGGTCCTCACTGTTTTTTAACGGGTTCCCTCTCTATAGAAACCGAGGGTGTGCCCGGTGCCAGCGAACCTCCCGCAGGAAGCCAAGGCGAAGTGGAACGAGGTCACCATGACCCGTAACCCTGAGGAGAGGCTGCGGCTGATGGGGGAGTTCCTGTCCCTCGTCCCCAAGCACAAGGGCACCGAGAAGCTCCAGATGCAGGTCAAGCGCCAGATGGCGCAGCTCAGAGACGACGTGGAGAAGAAGAGGCAGCAGGCGAAGAAGGGGGGCGGCCCCAGCTACTACGTCCAGAAGCAGGGCGCCGCCCAGATAGCTGTGGTGGGGCCCCCCAACGCTGGCCGCAGCAGCCTGCTGAGGTCCGTGACCAACAGCTCGGTGGAGGTGACTAGCTGGCCTTGGGGCACCACGTGGCCGACGCCCGGGATGCTTCCCTACCAGGACATCCAGTTCCAGCTTGTGGAGGTGCCTCCCATCGTTGAGGGGAGCAGCGAAGGCAAGGCTGAGGGATTCATGAACCTGGCTTCCGCCCGCAACGCCGACGCCATCATCGTCGTCGTAGACCTCCAGGACGACCCGGTGGACAACTACCTCATGGTGGCTCGGGAGCTTGAGAACGCCAGGATACTGACGGCGTCTCCCCCCGGCGAGGTGGAGATAGTGAAGCGGGGCCACGGCAGGGACATCCAGTTCGTGTGGGAGGGGGAGCTGGACGGCTGCACAGCGGACGAGGTCATCTCCCTCCTCAACGAGTACAAGATACGGAGCGCCCTAGTCTATATCCGGGGCAGGGTGACCCTGGACGTGGTAGAGGACGCCCTCTTCGGCAACGCCGTGCACAGGCCGACGCTGGTGCTGGCGAACAAGGCTGACCTGGGGTACAGTCAGGATGCGGTGGACAGGCTGAGGGAGGAGGCGGCGCCGCTGCAGGTGGGGGTCTGCAGCTTCGAGAAGACGCCGGACCTCCAGAGGGTGCTGGGGGAGAAGCTGTTCGAGCTCCTGGGCATAGTGAGGGTGTACACCAAGGAGCCGGGGAAGGAGGCAGCCGTAGAGCCGATCGTTTGCAGGGACGGGGTCAATGTCGGCGACTTGGCGAAGATGATCCACAACGACTTCTACGAGCGGTTCAAGTACGCGCGGATCTGGGGAGCCGCAGCCAAGTTCGACAACGAGAAAGTGGGGCTAGAC
>CAYPNN010000139.1:861-5135 GCA_964412065.1 uncultured Candidatus Bathyarchaeia archaeon | reverse complement strand
ACAGAGTACGGATCGTGTCGAACAGTTGACCTATTATGAGCCTCTTCTTGCCTGACCTCTGCTCGTGGACCAGTATGCTCGTCAGGGGGTCGAGGAGGACGTGCCTGGCGTCGATCCTGTTCACAAGGTTCTCGATCTCCTTCTCCAGGGTGAACTGGAGCTTCCCACGTATGCGCTCGTAGAGGTCGACGTAGCCCTGGGACTGGGGGATCATGTACATGTCGAGGACGTCCAGCATGTCGTCGTCTATGGCCTTCTGGAGGTCCCAGCCGAACGCCTTGGCGTACTCGATCTTCTTCTTCATCGACTCCTCGATCGAGATGTACACGCATGGCTCGCCCCTGCTCACCGCCGAAGTGATGAACTGTAGCGACATTATGGTCTTACCTGTGCCCGGGCCTCCGCTCACCAGAAGTATGTCTTCCTCAGGCATGCCTCCTCCAAGCATCTCGTCGAGCCCTGCTACTCCCGTCGACACTAGTACCGGTTCATATCCAGACATTTTATCATCCTCCTCCTTCAACGTATTCATCATGGCGAGTCCGTGAGTGAAAAATCGGTATGAATGCTTTTACCAAGTCTCCCTCTTTTTCTCACCCATGAAGATAGCACCTTGATGAACGTCTCTGGTTTATTTATGTTTTATCTGAAAGCGCCAGTTACGACGTGTCGATGAGCCGGGTTATAAGCCTTAAATTCATCCATGGGTGATGTCCCTGTATGCCGTCGAGGATGGGGCAGAGGTACCCCAGAGACTACACTGAGGAAAGGCTGAGAGAGATCGCGGGGGACCTCGAGAAAGCCGTCACGGTGCCCGTGAACGTCATGGTCGAGGCAGAGCACCGGGTCTATGATCTCGGCGAGATGAAGGAGATTCTGGGAGGCGCCGAGAGAATCGTCCTACAGGACTGCGGCTGCAAAACAGAGTACGGTAACTGCGACTCACCGACCAGGGTCTGTCTGAGCCTAGATAAGGCCGCCGAAGAGGCTCTCGAGGTAGAGGGATACAACCCCCAGGAGGTGAGCCTAGAGGAGGCCCTTGAGGCGCTGGAGGTGAGCCACGAGGCGGGGCTGGTCCACATGGCCTACACCATGAAGGGCGACGCCGGGCCGACGGTCATCTGCAGCTGCTGCCCATGCTGCTGCCACACGCTGGGCGGGCTGCTGCGCTTCGGCGTGTCGACGCAGGTGCTCACGTCCAGCTACGTCGCGGAGGACGACGCGGAGAACTGCAATAACTGCGGTGCCTGTGTGGACCGATGCGTCTTCAACGCTAGAGGCATGACAGACGGTGAGATGGTGTATTACGTTTCCAACTGCTTCGGGTGTGGCTTATGCGTCTCGACCTGCCCCACAGACGCCATAAGGTTGGTTCCCAGGATCCCGCAGCACAGGAGCGTCGGTTAAGCTGAGTGACTCGAATGGATAGAGGACGGTTCAGAGAGTTCCTTCTAACGCATCTAGAGATGCGGCCCGGGACGCGTGTGCAGGACGTATACAAGCTCCTGTTCCAGGGCGTCTTCGGCGTGGGCCACATAATGGGCGAGGACGCCTATCAGAGGCTCTTGGAGGAGGCTGGAAGGGTTGACCTCCTCGACCATCAGGGGGAGCCCCTATTGGAGCCCGTGTCGGTGGACGGTGAAGTGGTGAGGGTGAACCTCAGGCCGTACCTTAGGCAGGGCGGGAGCCTCGATGACCTCTACGAGGCCATGAAGGGGAGCTCGGCTGTGAAGGGCGACCCGGAGGAGTTCATGTCGCTGTGGGGGCTCTTCAAGGAGCTCGCAGAGGAGGAAAAGCTGGGAATGGACCAGAAGACCATCGACGAGTACGACGAGGAGCTGAGGACGAGAGGCCCGGAGCCGCGTCACCACTCGGCCGGGTACCGTGAGGCATACTACCCTGCCTACAGGATCGTGAGACGCCGCCTGTTGGAGAGACCCCCATCCAGTGGAGTTGATCGATAGACCTGGAAGCCGTCTCAGAAGGCGGTCGCTTATCAAACGGTGTGAAAAAAGTGGTTAAAGCTTCAGGGTGTCCCCAGGCTTCATGATATGGACCTTGGTGCTGCTCCCGGCCTCGACCATCTTCTTGTACTCGTTGGGGTCTGTGGCCCAGATGTGCATAGGAACAGCCATTTTGGGGTTCATCGCGATGGTCGCCTCGGCGGCCTCCGGGTTGTCCATGGTGTACGTTCCCCCGCTCGGGATGAGGAGCACGTCTACCCCCTTCAGCTTCTTCATCTCGTCGATGAAGTCGGTGTCCCCCGCGTGGTAGACGGTCTTACCCTCCGCCTTCAAGAGGTAGCCTACGCCTATCCCCCTGGGGTGGAAGGGAGTCCCGGGGCTCCTGAACCGCTTGTAGTTGTACGCCTCCACCGCCTCCACGGTCACGTCGCCGAAGGAAGCCGACTCCCCCGGCTTCAGGCTCTTCACCGGCGAACCTATCCTCCTGCCGCACTCGGGGGGAGCCACTATCACGGTGTCGTCGCCCTTCACCTTCTTTATCTTATCCACCTTGCAGTGGTCGTCGTGGTGGTGGGTTATCAGCACCAGGTCGGCCTTCTCGTCGTACTCGCCCTCGTAGGGGTCGATGTAGACGGTCTTGCCGCCGGTCTTTATCTTCCACGAGGCGTGTCCAAGCCATTTAAGCTCCAATACTTTCACCTGTAACTGAGTAGCCGGCTCGGTTTTTTACTCTTGCCCCCGCCTCACGGACTCGTGGGCGGTGAGGTAGGCAAGCCCGAAGACCACCCTGAGCACCGCAGAGAAGAACAGCCCCATGCTCAGACCCTCCAGGCCGCCGAAGTAGGTGTCGATGACGTAGCCGCTCACGTTGCTCCCCATGAAGCAGGCGATCCCGAACGCCGTGGTGCTGCTGGCGAGGTAGGTGGCCCTCAGGTCCCTCGGAGCGAGGTCTATGACGTACGTGGACTCGCTGCTCATCCACGCGGCCATCCCGACGCCCAGGAACATCTCCGCCAAGGCTATGTGCCACCACTGGGTCGCCAGGGCGTAGGCGACGGGGGCCACTGCCATGGAGACACGGCTCATCACGATGATGGGCTTCCTGCCGATCCTGTCCATGAAGGCGCCCAGCCTCCTCTGGGTGAGGGTGCTGACGAGGCTGCTCGTCAGGCTGAGGGTGCTTATCTGCCACACCTTCATGCGGAGCCTGTGGGTGATGACCAGGGGGAACAGGGGCCACGCGAAGCTCATCCCCACGCCGTACACGAAGTTGAGCGTGAGGTAGCGGGTGAGCCTGGGGTCCATCGTCAGCCGTTTGAGCTCTAGCCTCTGGCTGGCGCCCCTGGGGGGCTTCTCGTTCGTGAAGAGCACGAGCACCCCGCCCAGGAGGCTGGTGGCCGCCGCCAAGGCGAGCACCATGGCGAAGCTCTCGGGGATGGTCTCGCCTCGATCCGTTATGCTTAGGGCGAAGGCTATGATCATGGCGAAGAAGCTGCCCATCTGGCTGACGCTGTTGATCAGCCCTATGGTGACGCCCCTGGTGCGCTCGGTCGTGTAGTCTCCCAGGAGGCTGCTCCAGGACGGCGCGGACATGCTGTTGAAGAAGCTGCTCAGGATCACCAGCCACATCAGCGGCTCCGGGGCGTCGAACACGAGCAGCGCGGCTATGGCGCCTGCGTTGAGTATGCGGCCCGCCGCGATGAACCTCTTCTTTCCGTACCTGTCGACGAGCCTGCCGAACACCAGCTGGAGGAGGTTGCCGCTGAGGCTCTTGGCGCCTTGGAGGAACCCCATCTGGTTGACCGTGGCGCCCGACGCGGCCACGAGGAGGTTGTTGAACCTGTTGTTGAGGCTGTCGCTGAACATCATCGTGAACCCTGTCGCCATTAGCGCCGGCGTCGTCTGTAGGGGCTCCTCCTCCAGCTCGCTCATACGCGGTTCAGGGTTTACACGTGGATAATAAATGTGTAGGTTTACCCCAGCATGGGAATTGGGAGAACGTGGAGACGTGATCCCTCGACAAAGAAGATATAGGTGAAACTCTTCAATACAGGTAACATTTCGGGGAGCAGAGGCATGGACGAGGCTAGACCCGGGATTCTCCTCATCGACGACGAGAAGGACATCGTCAGGACGTTCACATTGTTCCTCGAGAGGAACGGTTACGTCGTCGACTCGGCGAGCAGCGGCGGGGAGGCCTTGGCGAAGCTCAGCGAGAAATTCTACGACGTGGTGATATTCGACTACAGGCTGCCTGGCATCACGGGGACAGATCTTTTGAGGAAGGCTAACGAGCTGCAGCCCGGGGCG
>CAYPNN010000139.1:0-851 GCA_964412065.1 uncultured Candidatus Bathyarchaeia archaeon | reverse complement strand
TCCCTAGAGAACGCCGCGGAGAGCCTCATGCTCGGCGCTGACTCCTACCTGCTTAAGCCGGTGGACATGAATGAGGTCCTGGAGGTCGTCGAGGAGAAGCTCAGGGAGAGAGCCGAGATCGAGAAGGAGGAAAAGAAGTAAACAGCCTGTCCTCGGCCTGTTGGCCTAGACCGTTAAACTATTCTCGTTGGTCGACGGGTTTCAATTCATGGCTGGGCGTGAACGAGTCTCGGGGGGTTTCCCCAAGGTCCTGTCCATGCGTGAGCGGTCAGAGATAATAGACAGGGTGCTCGCCGAGAGGCTTGACGAGGTGCTTCCCGTCGCCATGAGGGAGGCTGGTCTCGACATGTGGCTCATCGTCTGCCAGGAGGACGACCTGGACCCGGTTTATGAGACCATGATCCCCATGGACACCTGGTGCCCCATACTCCAGATGCTGATCTTCTACGACAGGGGGCAGGAGCTGGGAGTGGAGCGTATCAACCTTTCCTTCACCGACACCAAGGACCTGTACGATAAGCCGTGGCCTGGGAGGAGGCATCACAGGGAGCAGTGGACGCTCCTCAGGGGCATCGTGGAGGAGAGGGACCCGGAGCGCATCGGGATAAACACGGGCTCCATCCAGTGGGCCGCCGGCGGGCTCACCCACAACCTGTACGGGCAGCTGGTGGAGGCGCTGCCCCGGAGGTACGTGGATAGGCTGGTCTCTGCCGAGGCGTGCGCCACCCGCTGGCTGGCGACGCTGACGGACAGCGAGGTGGGGCTCTACGAGCACGTGGTCAAGGTGGCACACGCCTTGATCGAGGAGTGCTACAGCGGGAAGGCCGTCGTGCCGGGGGTCACCACCATAC
>CAYPNN010000138.1:0-5138 GCA_964412065.1 uncultured Candidatus Bathyarchaeia archaeon | reverse complement strand
CTGCGCTGCCGCGCGAAAGGACCCGTCCCTCAGGAGAACCCGGTCGTCGATAGCCGTGACAGACGACGGAGACAGGTACGTCCTCGTAGACGCCGGCCACGACCTCAAGACACAGCTGGAGACGCATGGCATCACGCCGCGGCCCGAGAGGGCGGGGAAGACCCACAGGGAGTCTAGGCTGGACTCCGTCTTCCTGACCCACGGGCACGCGGATCACACGGTGGGCGTCGCCGAGTTCTGCACCGGGAAGAGCTTTGAGCTGCCCCTTTATGGGCCGCCGGACCTCGTTGACTTCCTGTTCGGCTCAGAGGACGACCCTAACTACTTCGGCGAGCTGGGGCGGCTGGCCAGGGACTACGTCAAGCCGGCGAAGCTGACGGCGGGCGAGACGGTTACGAGGCTGGGCGGCATAGAGATCAAGGGCTTCGAGGTGAGGCACACCCAGGTGCTCCCCGGCGGCAGGAGGTACCCGAGCAGCACCTACGCCTACGAGATCAGCAGCGGCGGCGGGAGGGTGGTGTACGCCCCGGACATGGGGCTGCTGGACGAGGCGTTCCTCTCGTGGCTTGAGGGGGCCGACGTGTTCCTCATGGACGCCACATTCTGGTGGGACGACGAGATGCAGAGGGTCAGCGGCATACCGGTCACCAGCTACCAGCTGGGCCACGTGCCGCAGGAGGAATCAGTCAAGATACTGTGCGGGGTCGGCGTCGGGAGGGTGATCTACACCCACTTCAACCACACGAACCCTGTGCTGGACGAGAAGCAGCCCTACAGGGAGATGGTGGATGCCGCGGGCCAGGAGAACGCCTTCGACGGCATGAAGATAAGGGTCTAGTAGGTTCTGGAGACGTAGGCGACGTACTTGGCCTGGTCTCCGCACACGATGCAGCCGCCTGTGGGCGTCTCCTCCTCGTCCCACCTGGTTCCCCTGATCTCGCCTGACACCTGGTCCTTTATCTTGAAGGCGCAGTCCGGGTCGCCGCACCAGTTGACCCTGACGATCATGCGTGACTCCATGTAGACCCTGAGCTGGTCCATTTCGTCGGCGTCGACGATGAGGCTCTCCAGCTTGGCCTTGTCCTTGTCCCTGAGGTTCGTGAATATGGCGTCGAACAGCTCGCGCACCTTCTCGACTAGCTCAGACTCATGCACGACGGTCTTCTCGAAGGTGTCTCTCCGCACCAGGGTGGCTTTCCTGTCCCCAGCCTCTCTGGGCCCCACCTCCAGCCGCAGCGGGACGCCGTGCATCTCCCACCTGTAGTACTTGTCCCCCGGGTTGAACCTGGGGTCGTCGTCCAGCACGGCCCTGACGCCCGCCTCCGTGAGCTTCCTGTGCAGCTCCTCGGAGTAGCTGGTCGCCTGCTCCTCCTTCCCCTTGAACAGGATGGGTATCACCACCACCTGTCTGGGGGCCACGGCGGGGGGCAGCACGAGGCCGTGGTCGTCGCCGTGATGGGCTATCACGGCCGCCAGGGTGCGGCCGAAGCCCATCCCGTAGCAGGTCGTCGTGGCGTATGCCTGCTCCCCGTTCGCGTCCTCGTAGGTGAGCTCGAACGCCTTGGCGAAGTTGTGGCCCAGCTGGTGGACCGTGCCTATCTGGTTTACCTTGCCGTCCGGGTTCCACGTGTCGAACGCTAAGCTGTAGTCGGCTCCCGCGAACTTGTCGAAGTCGGGCCGTTTCAGAGTGATGTAGCTGAGGCCGAGCCTGTCGTAGACGCTACGGTAGATCTCGGCTGCAGCCTTGACCTCCTCCTCCGAGTCCTCGTAGTCCACGTGGGCTGTGTGGCCCTCGTTCCAGAGGAACTCGCGTCCACGGTAGAGGGGGCGGGTGGCCTTGGTCTCGTACCTGTAGACGTTGCACGTCTGGTGCATCTTCATCGGCAGGTCCTGGTGGCTCCTGATCCACAGCTTGAACATGGGGTAGATGGCCGTCTCGCTGGTCGGCCTCAGTATGAGGCGGCGGTCCAGCACGTTCTCGCCTGCGTGGGTGATCCAGAAGACCTCCCCGGCGAATCCCTCGATGTGGTCCTCCTCCTTCTGGAACGAGTCCTCCGGTATGACGACTGGGAACTGCATCGGCTCGTTGCCGTTGGCTTCAAGCCCTTCCTCGAGCATCGCTATGATGCGTTTCGCTATGCTGAACCCCCACCCCGTGTAGACGGTGAAGCCCTTCACGGGGTACCTGTCGTCGGCTATCTTAGCCTCCAGGAGAACGTTGTCGTACCAATCGCTGAAGCTCTCCTTGGGGATCAGCTCCTTCCTCTCAGAGGGGTCTTTCCCAGTCATCTCTAACTCCTCTAACCACCAGTGATGTTCTCGGGTTTTTAAAAAGGTAGGGGAACAAAGCCGTCCCTATGCTGGTTTGGTTTGCACTCATCCACCCACAACATAGCAAACTATATACATACTGTATACATATACGATCCATGCACGAGATGGACATCGACGACATAGTCTGCATGGAGGAGACCCACATAACCGTGAGGGGGTACAGGAGGAGAACAACGATCCCGTCATGCGTGTTCAAGTTCCTCGAGCTGGGTGACGGAGATGTGTTGAGGTGGGTGGCAATCAAAGACGGCACTGTCTACATCACCAAAGTAAAGAAATGAAAATAGTACCAAAAACAGGTACTGGACTTTCACGATTGATTCTGTCCCTAAATAAAATTTTATGGCGTCTATTATTGTTGCTGGTATTCATGATCAATAACTTTAAAAACACTAGAATAAAGATGGGATTATTTATAATCGATTCTAATAATCATATTTTCAACCTGTATATTTCCTTCATTATAAATGTGAGGATTTAAGCTTCATATTTTCTAATCCTTATTACTCTATAGGTTGAGTTATGTAATATAGTATATTTTTTAATGATCTTACATTGATTCACTATTTTTTGCTATTAAAGATTATATATTATATCCTGAAATAAATTAGCTAAGCGTTGATACCATGGGTACCCTCATCATTACAGTGTTAAGGCTCATCAACGGATTGTTCACTTTAGCATTTTTCCCCAATTTATATTTAATATATCGTAAAACCAATAGGACGTTTTACCTTCTATGGGGCACAGGTTTCCTGTTCTATGGTATCAACGTGATAATCCGCACAAGCTTGCTCGCATTTAATTTAGAGTCCATGAACCTGGAGTTTTTCTCCTTCATGTTCATGGTTGTCGGCCTCACCTTGATATTCACGGGGATCGGTGACCTGATTAACAGGACAAGACTGCTTCTGCTATCCTCCTTAAGTGTGCCTCTGGCGCTCATCGTGCTCTACTTCACGACGAGGCCCATGCTTCTTGGTCAAGTGATCGCCTTTCTGCCTTACGTTTTCATCTCTGTGAGTCTGCTGATAATCAGGATCTACTTCTCAGCCACTATAGACTTCCTAGTTATAGGCTGGACGATTATCGCGTTGACCAACATCGGGTACGGGTTCGGTTTCATCTCACCCATCTTTGTCGAGATTTACGTCATCTTCGCTAAGGCCATCCTATATTATGGCTCACTTTACCCCTGGTTTTCCTACCTGGTGGATGATCTACGTAGGTATCTCATCTCCGGGGTGCCGACCCAGTACTTTGATGACCCTGGGGAGAAGTTCGTGCTGATCAACTCGACCCCAGGAAAGAGGAACAACGAGGTCCAATGGATAAAGAACCGCATCGATGAAAACTCCAAGAAGGCTGTAAAGACCATAATGTTGTCTACTTATGACCTCATCTCTCTCAACGACCTGAAAGCCACGGGCATCGACGAAGAGAACCTCTACGTGGTGAGGATGGTGCAGGGCGGCAAGTCGGTGTTTGACATCTTCAAAGAGCACCTGATAACGATAAACGACGATCTCAATGATCTTGACATCCTATTCACGGATGTTCTGGCTTTCTCGTCTGAGAGGAAGATCAACTGCCAGATCATACTCTATAACCTCAGCAGCCTTATCCACACCCACGGCTGGAAGAGGGTTTATACCTTCTTACTTTCCAAGATAAGCTACCTCAAGAACAGTAACGTGTACCTCTACGCCTTATATTATCCCCGAACCCATGAAGTAGAATCCGACATAGCTAAGTTTGAGCGGCTCGCAGATAACGTGATAGAGATCTAACCAAGTGTGTGTGAGAGGATGGAGTCTCTAAAGAGAAGCCTAGTGGCTTTGATGGTGCCGAGAACACTCTCCTTCATGGAGGAGAGCAACTATCAGAGGAAGATGGATGGAAAGGTAGCTAAGAAACTGGGTAGGTTGAAGAAGATCACTTTGGGTAAAGAGCTGGGGGTCTTCGACTCAACCAGCCTAAAAAAACTACCTTTCACCACATATGAAGCCTATAAAAAGTATTACGAGGACCCTAGGGAGCAGCATTTCCTCTACGATCTGAATGATTACCTCACGGCCCTCACCAGCGGAACAATGGGGCAGCCAAAGAAATTCCTTCTACCAAAGACCGCTCTCATGGACAACCTCAGGAAGACGGCTCTGGCGTCCCTCTTCATCGTAAGTCACGACGGAGAGCGAGTCACCTTCGAGATAGGTGACACGATGTACAACAACATCCCTGGTGGCTCACAGATAGCGGCTCTAATGACCGAGATAGGGACGAAGAACAGGATCGCCTTCGTAAAAAACTGCCCTGATCCTAATCTTCCTTTCCAAGCCAAGGTGGACTACTTCGTCAACAACCATAAGAACATAGACATGGCCTAAATGACAGTCACCACCCTACTGGACCAGGTCTACCCTAGGATAGGAGAGCCCTTCCAACTGAAAGGTTTCATGACTCAGGACTCTTCGTCCATAGTCTTCAAAGACGAGATCAAGAAGATCACCGGCAGCTACCCGAAAACCACCTATGGCGCCACGGAGATAATGATCCCAACAGTGGCTTCCATAGAGCACCCGGGCTGCTTCATGTTCGATTGGCGTGTGCTATACGCCGAGTTCGTGCCCCATGACCAGAAAATTGGGAACGGTGAACCCATCATCGAGGCGGACGTCGACGTCTTGGACCTCAGCTAGGTTGAACCGGGGAGACGGTACCAGCTAATAGCGACTCCCTACCTGACATATATGACCCGATACGTGATGCCTGATATACTGCAGTGCGTGGACGATGGGGACGAC
>CAYPNN010000137.1:0-5140 GCA_964412065.1 uncultured Candidatus Bathyarchaeia archaeon | reverse complement strand
ATTGGCCGGCAGGCCGGACAGTGGCGTGAGCGCGGTAACGGTCGCCGTGCGGCCCTGGGAAGCAGCCAGCAGGCGCGCCTTACCCAGCGGCCAGAGCACACTCACCGCCGCCGCCAGCGGGATCAGCAGCAGCAGGGCCAGAACCGGGTCGCGGTTGAGCACCCACAGTGGGAAGAGCAGTCCTGCCGCTACCACGCCCAGCCGCTCGCACTGCCTCAGCCAGTTCACCTCGAACCTCATCCAAGCCATACTCGCCTAGAAGTGTGAAATCAAGATCATCAGAAAACCTGTAGCCCTCCAAGAAAACCTTCCTCACCCCGGTTCCGCCCTTCAAAGTCATCTCTAGCCGACCGGCAAGAGCATGGAGAAGCCACCCCTGAGCATAGTCACGTTCAACGGAACTAATGAACCCCGTTTAACCTAGCGATCGATCTGAACTCGTGATCAGGAATCACTCAAGATCACCCAAGTCGACGTTCACCTTAAGCCTCCAACTGCTGTCAGCCTCACCCTCATGAGGCATAGTCGGATCCAGATACAGGTAGTTCCGGGCGTCAACCTTCGGGAGATCTATCTGAATGTCAAACAAGTCGCATAGATACCCAAGCCGCCTAACAACCCCAGAGTTTTTGATCCTTTGCGAATACCCAGCTAGCAGCCGACAGTCAAACACTTCGTTCTTGAGCGCCTTAGCCACCTCGACGACTCCCCCACAGTGCTCTGGATGATCCAGACAATCAACAATCGTCTTCTCTCTATCGGTGACCCTAATCACCGAGCCATCAATCCAGGCATCATCGATCCCGAAAAACTTGTGCTCGACAATCTTCACGACCTTATACCGTACCCCGAAAACCCGTAAGTCTAGTCTCCTCCTCCTCGCAGTAGTCTGAATGAAAACAGTAAACGGCACCTGCTCGGTCAAACCATGATAATGAAGTGCCGACCAATACGCAACGGCATTCGGCTCCACGAGCATCGAGCCTACGACAAACTCATTTAACGTATATTCACCCTTTCGAGCAGAGAGAGGAATAACCATATACTTACCCCGGTCCAAACGCTCAACCCAGCCAGCCTTCTCCAGCCGAGACAAGATAACCCTGAGGCTCTCCCTATCAAGATCAAACACCTTCTCTGCTTCATCTATGGTGAAGATCTTCTTTCTAGCCAGCTGCACAGGTATGACATTTCTCACTTTCATACACCATAATTAACAAATCTGTTAACTATAGTGTACTAAAATGAGAAGATTAATAAAGTATTCTGAAAGAGAGGAAAAGGTCATGACATATTTTGTCTATGGCGTCGTCGATCACCAGCTTGGGCTTCAGGTGCTGGCGGTGACATAAGCGTCGTATCCCGCTGAGAAACAAGCGCCGAGTTTTGACGCCGTGAAAATCGAGACGGAAGACTTTGTCATACAAATCTATTAACCCTTAATGTATTCTCATCTTCTCTGAGGCATCAGCACCAACGACGACAGGCTCTGAGCCCTAGCCCTCTTTATGCCGCCGAGACATCGCCGCCGCCGACCTCAAGGCGCTAGCCAAAACGATCTGACGAGCCATTGAGAGACATCCTTGGCTGCAGCGATGGCCCTGTGGTTGCTCTGTACCTACTTCTGATGTGGGCAGCGGCCGTAATTCTCACAGTGCCTCTCCCCGTGCCTCTCGACGAGCCTCAGCAACGCGCCCAAAGTGTCCACGTTCGCAGTCACGTACTTCCGCCTGCCCCTCGCCTCTAAGAAGACGAGGCTGCACCGCTCAAGCGGCTTCAGGTTGTGGCTTATCATGCTCTGCTCCTGGCTGAGGGTCTCAGCGAGCTCAGAGACGCTCATCTCCCCGTCCATCAGGTTCTCCATGATGGCGAGCCTCGTCGGGTTAGCCAGAGCAGAGAAGAAGCCGTAGCACGTCTCATTCATTCCCCTGTTCATCGGCGTCATCCTTCTGGGCTCTCTGCTCGCCTGAATCTCATCCTTCGGGGATGAAGCCACAGAGACGCTCCGCTTCGCGGACCAACGAGCACCCGAAGGGCACAGGTTGATCGTGAAACCTCCCGTTCCTCACGAAAACATTTCATGCCTTCACACGCCTACCAGAAACGAGTCTAAAAATCAGGGATAACAATAAAATATTACTTACCCACCTTTGGGAAGCCTCTCTCCGTCCACCCTGAAACCAACATCCGACTCTTGGAGCGTTGACGCCCGTTGTTCGATCTGGTACAAAAGATGCGGTGCATTCATGCTCGATACGACGACCTTCAACCAATGTCCCACATGGAGTAAATTAACCAATTTATACAACATTTAACTCTAAAGCCTTAAAAAGCAAATAAATACGGGTACATTGGAGAGGTGGAGTATTCGGCATGAGGGCATCAACGATACTTAACCCCATTCGGGCATCCTTATTCCACACCTCTTCATGGAGAGGTGGGGCATAGGAACCTTTCATCCAAGTGTTGCCTGTATATTGAGGTGCCTCACTTCTCCAAAAATCTACCACGTGGGACGACATTCACATTTTGGATGACGTTTCAATCATATGAAAAATAATTAAAATACCCATTTTTTGGTTACAATAAATTAAATGTATGCACCAAACATCAACACTAAATATTAATAAACATTAAAACTGATTTTGTCTGGAGGGATAGCGGAGTTCATACCTTATTCTCGGGGAAATCGCCTATTACCCTCGGCTCCCTATCCCTCCGATTGGCTGTTAAAGGACTACCCAAGGGAGACAGGGCATAGGAGAATCGATTAACATACTTGAGGTAATGGTTGGCGGAACACCGCCGTCTGATGCGGGATCGGCTGAATAGGAGATCGAAAAAGGTTAGAGGGGCTTGCACAGTATCTCGTGGAGCCTCATGTCCCTGACCCTGCCCGACTCGGCGGCGGTCACCACCATGGCGGTGTCCGCGCCGGAGTGGCTACCGGCGACGCACGCCACCTTCTTCCCCGACGGCACGGCGTTGCAGTCCACCGCCATCATGGCTATCTCGGCGCACACCTTGACGCCCTGGCTGAAGAGCCTCAGCGTGTTGGCGACGACCACGTTGGTGGGCGGCAGTATGTACGGCAGCCGCGCGTCCAGCTGCCCGGTCCTGGGGGGCGTCTGGCGGCTCATGCCCACGTCCACGGCGCCCGTGAGCACGTCGGTGCACGTGACCACCGTGACGCCCCGCTTCCCCAGCCTCTCCCTGAGCTCGTCCGGGAAGAGCTGGACCCCGGGCTCCCTGTAGCCTGTCTGGTGGGTCACCACCACGAGCCTCAGCCCGCTCCCCTTGAACAGCTCAGCCGCCTTCTCGGCGGTGTAGCCCGTGGTGCTCGAGACGAGGACGGTGTCGATGCCTCGTTCCTTGGCGGCCTCCGCCGCGATCCTCAGCGTCTCCTCGGTGTGCTCCTTCCCCGGCGCCTCGAAGTAGACAGTCTTCCTTTCTACGCTCACGTCGTTCAACTCCGGATGATATGAATGTCTGCATTACTGCTGGTTAAATAGCTTGGGCTACAGGACGTAGTTCTGCCGGTGGAACTCTCTGTGGCCGACGACCGGTATCTCGGCGCCGCAGTGGATGCACCTCTTCTCCTCGTCCAGGTGCCAGCCCGTTACGGTGTACCCTGACCGGCTGATGACTGTTTTGCCGCACACGTGGCACACTGTGTCCTCGTAGCCGCCGCCCCTGACGTTGCCCACGAACACGTATCGGACCCCCTCCCCCATGGCTATCTCCCTGGCCCTGACCAGGGTCTCCACCGGCGTAGGAGGGACGTGCTGGAACTTGTACATGGGGAAGAACCTGCTCAGGTGGAGCGGCGTCTCTGGGCCCAGGTGGTCGACGATGTACCGAGCCATCCCACGGGTCTCGTCCGGGCTGTCGTTGGTCCCGGGTATCATGAGGAACGTCACCTCGACGTGGACGCCGCTGTCCTTCATTCGCTCCGTCGCGTCGAGGACAGCCTGGAGCTCGCCGCTGCAGTGCTTCCTGTAGAACTCCTGGTTGAAGGCCTTCCAGTCAACGTTGGCGGCGTCGATGGCGTCCACGACCTGATTCAGGGCGGGTATGCTGACGTAGCCGTTGGTGACGAGGACGTTCTTGATCTCGCTCTCGTGGGCGAAGCGGGCGGTGTCCTCCACGTAGTTGAGGTTGATGAGGGGCTCGTTGTAGGTGTAGCTGACGCTGGTGCACTCCTGGACCATGGCGGCCTCCACCACCTCCTCGGGGCTCATGAACTTGGTGCGGCTCCCCTCCAGGTTGCTCATGCTTATGTGGTAGTTCTGGCACCACGGGCAGGTGAAGCTGCAGCCCACGCTGCTGACGCTGAGGCTCAGGCTCCCGGGGTAGAAGTGGGCGAGGGGCTTCTTCTCTATGGGGTCCACGGCGAAAGCCGAGAGCTGGCCGTAGGTGAGGCTGATGAGCTTCCCGTCCACGTTCTCCTTGGTGCCGCAGAACCCCTTCTGACCAGGCTTAATGATGCACATCCTGGGGCAGATGGTGCAGCGCACCGTGTCCTCTGTGAGCTTCTCGACGAACCGAGACTCCATTCCCATCAATGATGTGAAGCACAGGCGTCGATAATAACCGTTGCCACGGTGAAACCCCTTTAACTGTGGCTCCCACTGGTTTCTTGATGTGGCTCACGAGGCCCGACGCCGACGGCATCTTGGACGACCCCGGCGTCGTACGCGCGCTTCCAAGGTACGTGGACGTGGTGAGGAAGAAGAAGCACGCCAAGCACCTGATAGACAAGGCGGTGGAGGCCGAGTTCCGTAGACGCGACCCCCTGGAGACGCTGTGGGAGACCCACGACAGACTCTTGGCTGAATACAAAGCAGTACAGGACTCGTACGACGCGTCGGGTAAGAAGCCGAAGAAGGCAGAAAACTCGTGGTACGGCCTCAAGGCGCTGCTCGGGCACCGCCTCATGAAGGAGTGCAGGTTCTGCGAGCGCGGCTGCGGCGTCAACAGGCTCCGCGGGGAGAAGGGCTACTGCCGCGCGGGACGCAACTTCAGCCTCTACTCGGCTTTCCCCCACATGGGGGAGGAGCCCGAGCTGGTGCCCAGCGGCACCGTCTTCACTGGGGGCTGCAGCATGAGGTGCATCCACTGCCAGAACTGGGACATCAGC
>CAYPNN010000136.1:0-5144 GCA_964412065.1 uncultured Candidatus Bathyarchaeia archaeon | reverse complement strand
CCATCAAAGAGTTAGAGGAAGAGCTACCTAAGGTAAAGGAGAAACGAAGACAGTCAGAGCAGAAGATCGCCGTCTTGGAGGAGTTGCTGGGACTAGAGAAAGAGAAAGCCGAGAAGAAGACTAAGGTCGATAAGGACGCCATCAGGATAGAAGACGCGTCGAGGGCCCTGAATGTAGCCGAGGAAGCGAAGAAGAGGGTCGAAGAGCTCAACACCCAGATGGAGGAGTATCTGCCAGCCGAGGAAGCCCAGAAGCTAATGGCTGAGATACCGGCAGTCGCCCAGAGACTGGCTGACGCCAGACGACGGTTCGAACAGGTTCATCAGTTGAAGGGGGAGGCGGAGACAAGGCTCGCCTCGCTGGAGGACTCTCAGATGAAAATAGATAGTCTCGAGCAGCGGCGCCGTGATCTGGGACACGCTAAGGAGGCCGCTCTTAGATACCAGCGGTATGGCGTCATGCTGATCATAGTCGGCTTCATGGGAGTATTGGCTGGGTACCTTGTTAACCAACTGTTATACGCCCTTGGGTTCGTCACCGTCGCGGGAGCCTACCTTTACTTCACGAACGACGTGCAGCGGATAGACGCCGAGCTTGACGCGGTTCAAGCCGAGAGGGATACCATGCTCGGGGACATAGCGAGAGTCGCCGACTACCGGGATCAGATCGCTGAGATGGAGGAAAGCATGGGAAAGTCTGAGGCGAATGTCAGGGAGGAAGAGACGGGGCTCATCAACGCGGTCGGGAATCTGCCTGAGAGACCGCGGGAATACAGGTCGCTGGTGGACATCGGCGACCCCTCGTCCATCGAGACACTCCGTGACGCGGTACAGGAAGACACGCGCACCCTAACCAAGCTCAAGGCCGACGTCGAGAACTACGGCATCACGGCGGATACGTATGATGAGAGGAAAGCCAATCTAGGAGAGCTCGAGGAGTCGATGAAGTCCCACCTCGACGCACTGAGCAGGCTCAACGAGCGGATAGCTGAGAAACAGGAGGAGACAGGGGTCTCTGTGGACTCCGAGGCAGAGATCAGACGCCAACACGAGGAAGCCTGTAGAAAGGTGACAGAGTTGGAGACTAGGCTCGAGTCCAACAGGGAGGCAGCGGCACTTAAACCCGAGCTTCAGCGTGGCCTTGACGAGACTCTGCGATCCATCGAGAGACTAGGCAACGAGGTTAAACGAAGGAGGGAGGCCATTGACGTGCTTGAGAGTGAGCACGGCGTATCCCTGGAGCAGGAGCCGGAGATGGAGGCAGAGCACAGGAAAAAGCTGCAGGAGTCATCGAGGCTCGAGACAGAGCACCTGGAGCGAGCCAGGGACATAGAGGAAGCCGTGGCGACGATGGAGCAGACCCGTTCGCTGAGGGAGGAGTACCCGACGCTGAAGGAGACGAACGCCCGGGAGGGGTTCGACCTGGAGGCTATGCGCCGCGCCGTGAAGCTCCTCGACGCCACGAGGGACACCATCATGTCAGGCGTCAAGCAGAACGTCGAGAAGCACATGATGCAGTTCCTCCCCGCCCTAACCGACGACAGGTACAGCATGGCGCGGATAGACGAGGAGCGGTACGTCATAGAAGTCTACGACAGGGAGGCAAAGCAATGGCGCGGCAAAGGCGTCTTCAGCGGAGCCACCCAGGACCAGTTCAGCCTCGCCCTCCGTCTGGCTTTCGCCATCAGCACCATCCCCTCAACTAGGGGCGCCCGCCCCGGGTTCATCTTCCTGGACGAGCCCCTCAGCGGCTTCGACGCCCAGAGGCGCACAGGCTTCATGACGCTGCTTAGGGAAGAGCTGAGCAGGTACTTCGACCAGATCATAGTCGTAAGCCACATCGAGGCGCTGAGCGACGAGTTCCCGCACCACTGGCACCTTGACTCGGGGCAGCTGGTAGAAGCGTAGGTGCAGCGGCAGCCCCCTCTCCGTTCACGGGTTGACGCGGAGCAGTGCCGCATGCGCTTCTCCGCCCCAGGTTCCCGCGAGCGCCAAACGTTCGGACTTAGGTTGCTCCCTCCCGGGCCTGGCCAGGTTCGCCCGTCGAGCGCCCAGTAGCGGCCCTACGGCCGCACACGGAGCAGCCGCCGGCCCCGCGGGGCAGGGCATCGACGAAGCGCGGTGCGTCTTACGCCGCGCGCCCCCGATCCCTTGGAAGGTTACTGACCCCTCTTGTAGCCCGTTAGAGGCATGGGGGCAGGGCTAGCTCCCCGGTCCTACCTACCGCTGCAAATATCACTCGCACAGGCATTGTAAAAACGTTGCGCGTGAAGACGCCCCCACCCTACAGGGCCGGTCTATATTGGTACGAACCCGAACTTCGCCAGGCTGAGGCTTATGTTCGACAGGATCAGGGCTATGAAGCCGTAGGTGGCCACTGCCTGGAGGGTCTTGCCTCCCTCCAGCCTCTCCGTGTAGGTGCGCCACATCTGCCCCCCGTCCAGGGGCCCGATGGGCAACATGTTCATCATGGCCAGGTTGATCCCCACGAAGTATACCCAGTTTAGGAAGATTATCAGCTGCACGGGCATGGACTGCCCGAACGAGATGAACAGCGGCACCGTAAGCAGCCCCGTGACGAGGTTGATCAAGCTTCCTATGCCGTAGATCCTCATCTTGGACATGAGGCTCGCCTGCTCCATGGACTCCTCGTCCGGCTCCACGGCGCCGCCGAACGTTATGACCGCCAGCATCACGGCGGTGGACTTCACCTTGACTTCCTCCACGACGCACATGACGCCGTGGCCCAGCTCGTGGGTGAGTATTATGACGCCGGCGCCCAGGAGGAACCAGGGCATGCTGTCGACGCTGATGGTGACGCCGGGGATGAGCGGCTGCACCGGCGACGCCTGCTCGGGGGCGAAGAAGAAGCTCCACAGGTTCTTGACCAGTATGTAGGTGATGAAGCTCACCTGGCCTACGCTGGCGGCGACGCCGACGTTCCCCAGCACCCTCCAGAAACCGGGGCTCCGCTCGGCGATCCGTTTCACGAGGTCGTTCAGCCTCGTCGACTTGTAGAGCGCGTAGTAGGGCTCCACGACCCACCCCCTCTCGTCCAGCTTGAGCCTCTTCGCCGCGAGGTAGAAGGCGACCCACGCCACCAAGACCAGCGCCAGTGTCGCTGTGCTGCTTGAAGCCATGCAGCATATGTGACTGAGGCTTAACATATAAGGGGAGCGCCCGAGGGGTGAATGTGGGAGATCCTTGGACGAGATGTATGTAGAGTACAGTGAGGGTCGCTGGCGCCTCCTGAGAGAGCTGAGGGCCGAGGCGGTGGAGATGATGACGCCTCTACATGAGGCTCACATCGACGCCGCCGTCTACGGCAGCATAGCCCGAGGCGACGCGAGGGAGGGCAGCGACGTCGACGTATGGATACCCAGCCCGCCGTCACCCACCGTCGTCCAGGCGGTCCTGGAGAGACGCGGCGTGTGTATCCGCCGGAGGGAGATCATCCAGGCTACCCCCAGCTACGCCGCCAAGGCGTACCTATACACGGAGCCCAGCCGAGGCTACAGCCTAGCCCTAGTGAAACTTAGGGCCAGCGAGGCGGAGTTCTACAGGTTCGCCGGCTCCCTCGGCATCCGGGGTCTCAAGACGGGGGAGAGGGTGCCCGGCGTGGACAAGAGGCTCATGCTGATAGAGCCGACGGAGACGGGGCACAGGGAGTCCACAGTACAGGGGCAGGAGGGGCGTGTCGCCGGCCTCCTAGGCGTGGACACGAGGATAGTTCAGGAGAGGGTTCGGACCCTCGAGAGGCGGGGCAAGGTGGGCAGGACGGGAGTCTACATCAAACGTGTCCTGGCCGACGACGAGGACTTCGGTGCCGTCTTCGAGGACCTGGCCGCGTCTAAGCCTGCGCTGCGCCGTAGAATGAGACAAAAAAGATGATGGAAAGAAGGTTTAGCTCAGATCTTTGAAGGATTTCACGTCTAGGCCGCGGGGGATGCGCACCCCCTCTGCGACGCGTTCGCCTATGATGGTCTTCACGTTCTTCTCGTTGGCGGTGTCGATGAGCCTCCCTGTGACGATGCCGTCGAAAAGGACGACGCTCACGCCTTCGCTTTTCTTCAGCTTGTCCACGAGGTCGCTGACCGGTATACGGCCGGCCTGGCTTCCATCTTTCTTCAGCAGCACCGCCTCAAGGGTGCCGCGGAGCCCATCCGCCATCCCAGCCAGCTCGCTTGAGACAACTACCTCCTCTATGGCGGCCTTGTTGGCCAGGGCCTCCTTTATCTCGTCGGGGGTCAGCTCCTCGACCTCCTTGCCTCGCGGTGCGCGTGCCACGTACTTTGGCTTGGCGACCTGCAGCATCTCCTGCAGTATGAGGTCTCCGCCCCTGTCGCCGTCGAGGAAGGCTGTTATCTCTTTCTTCCTGGCTAGGTTCTTTATCGTGTTCGGCACCTTCACGCCCTCGAGGGCTATTACGCCTGCGATCCCGCTCTTTATGAGGTTGTTAACGTCTGCGCGTCCCTCGACGACGATTATCTCCTTGCTCCTGCTTATGTCGGCGGTGGCTGTCAGCCTCTCACGTCCGTAGTGGACGGCCTTGACCTTCCTGTCTTCCTTCTGGACCTCGTCGAGGAGCTTCTCGATCTCGTGGCCTTCCTTGACCACCCACTCCTTCATGAGTTCCTTGGCTCTCGCCACTATCTTGGCGCGTTTCTCGCTTCGGACGTCCGCGATGTGCTCTATCTTCAGCTTCGCGTCGCATGGGCCTACCCTGTCCACGGTCTCCATGGCAGCCGCGATGATGGCGGTCTCGGCCCTGTCCAGGCTGCTCGGGGCCATCAATGTGCCGGTGGTCTTGTCTTTAGCTGAGTTCAGCTCTATGTCGATCCTGCCGATCTTGCCTGACTTCTGCAGCTCCCTTAGCTCGAACTCGTTGGGGAAGAGGCCCTCGGTCTGGCCGAATATGGCGCCGATGACGTCGTGCTTCTCGACGACGCCCTCCACCGTGAACGTGGCCTTTATCACGTACTTCGCGCCAGGGAACTTCTCTGTGTCTTTCACCTGCGATCATCTCTGTGTTCTATGCTCTTGTCACCCTTACCGCAGGGGCTACCGGCGCCTATGCTGGGGCCTGCCCAGGGTGTGATAGAATCAAACCCTTCCTTTTCCGATGTGATCGCAGGAGAACCGCAT
>CAYPNN010000135.1:0-5220 GCA_964412065.1 uncultured Candidatus Bathyarchaeia archaeon | reverse complement strand
GGCTGAACCGAGCCGAGATCCCAGACGAGGCCATCGAGCAGATACTGACCGCGGTCAAGGAGTTCACGGGCGTCTCGGCGGTGGGGATCAGGCTCAGGGACGGCGACGACTACCCCTACTTCTACTACGACGGGTTCAGCGACGTCCACGTGGAGATGGAGAGCAGCCTCTGCGGCTACGACGACGACGGAGACCTGATCAGGGACCACGAGGGGAAGCCGGTACTGGAGTGCATGTGCGGCATCGTGATACAGGGACGCACGGACAGCTCCAAGCCCTTCTTCACCGTGGGCGGCAGCTTCTACTCTAACGACACATCGGAGCTGCTGACCACCACCAACGACGAAGACAGGCTCACCCACACGAGGAACGTCTGTAACGCCCAGGGTTACGAGTCGGTGGCGCTCATACCGTTACGCAGCAAGGACAGTATCATCGGGCTGCTTCAGCTCAACGACGAGAACAAAGGCAGGTACACCGAGGAGATGATACTTTTCCTTGAGGGCCTGGGGGAGAGCATAGGCATAGCGCTCGCCAACATGAAGGAGGAGGAGCGGAGGAAGAAGGCCGAGAAGGAACGGGAGAGGCTCCTCACCCAGCACGGGCTAAGGCTCAGGGAGCTCAACACCCTGTACAACGTCTCCGAGCTGCTCGACAAGCCCGACCTGACCGTCGAGGAGACCGTACAGGGGATCGTTGAACTTTTGCCGGCGGGTATGCAGTATCCTGAGGCCGCCGTCGCCCGCATCGTCGTGGAGGACAAGGAGTTCAAGACAGACGGGTTCAGGGAGACCCCGTGGCGCATCAGGTCGTCCATCAGGGTCTACGACAAGACGATGGGATCGGTCGAGGTCCGCTACCTCGAGAAGAAGCCCGAGAGCTTCAACGGCCCCTTCCTCGAGGAAGAGGTAAAGCTGCTGGACGCGGTCAGCGAGCAGGTGTTCAGGATACTCGAGCACAGGGAGAAGACCGAGTGGCAGGCTCAGCTCAACAGGTACGCCTTGATACTCGGCGACGAGGAGGTCCGGCACCTCCTGTCCCTCGTTGCCGAGGACATCACCATCACCCAGATGGACCAGGATGGGCTCGACTACCCGGATGTCCCCCAGGAGAAAGGCGAGCGTCTGATGGAAAGCTGGCTGCACCTCAAGAATGTGCTTGAGCTTAACATGAAGCTGCTCGTGAAGCTGCAGAGCCTACTCGGAGACTAGCAGGCTTCAAGTATCGATGCACTCGATTACTTACACATGGTTACCCCGAGCGATCTATGCGCCGACGTCGCCTTCGTCAACGGCAAGATCATAAAGGTGGACGAGGACGACACCATAGCCGAGGCCGTGGCGGTCAAGGGCGGCAGGATACTCAGGGTGGGCTCAGACGAATACGTCGGAGAGGTCGTCGGCGAGGCCACGGAGGTGCATGACCTCGGGGGCTGCACCATGCTGCCGGGGCTCATCGACAGCCACATGCACCCCGGCTCCTACGGCGTGTTCCTCGTCAGAGGGGTCCCCTGCGGCCCTGACGTGGATTCGGTGGACGAGCTCCTCCAACGAATAGAAGCCAAGGCCGACGGCGCTCCGCCGGGTGGCTGGCTGCTGGGGTACCGCCTCGACAACGTGAGGCTGGGAAGGTACCCGACGCGCTGGGAGCTGGACACCATCACCCCGGAGAACCCCCTCTACATACAGAGGCGCGACGGCCACGTGGGCGTGGTCAACAGCCTGGCGCTGGAGGCCGCCGGTATCACCGAGGACACTACGGACCCTCCGCACGGCAGGATCGTGAGAGACGAGTCTGGAGTCCCCACGGGTGTACTCCTCGAGGCCGCGAAGGACCCTGTCTACGCTAGGGTACCCGAGAGCACCCTGGACGAGTACCTGCGGGGCCTCCCCCTGGTGGTCGGGGAGTTGGTGGCCAACGGCCTCACCACCGTCCACGCCAGCATGGTGGGCTCCAAGGAGTTCAGGGCTATGCAGATCCTTCGGCGGAGAGGCGGACTGGGCATCAGGGTATGCGTCCACATGAGCGGCCGCGAGGAGGGGATGCTGGAGAGCCTCGTCGCCTCGGGGATACAGACCCCGTTCGGGGACGAGTGGCTGAGGATCACCGAGATAGAGTGGGTCTACGACACCAGCACCAGCGGGCGCACGGCGGCGTACAACGAGCCCTACGTGGGGGAGCCTGACAACTACGGGATACTCCTCTACGACTACGACGACGTAGCCGACAGGGTGAGGAGGGCTCACCACGCGGGCCTCAGGGTGGGCCTTGACGGCATCGGGGACAGGGGCATAGGCCTGGCCCTCGACGCGTTAGAGGCCGCCCTTCAGGAGAAGCCTTGGCCTGATCACCGGCACAGGATAGAGCACTGCTGCTACGTCACGCCCCCCATCCAGAACAGGCTGCTGAGGCTGGGGGTCATAGACGCTTCGGCGACGGGCTTCATACACGACCTGGGCGACGCCTACCGGAGGCACAGGGGCGTGGAGGAGATGAGGTGGATGTGGCCCCACAGATCCCTCATCGACCGCGGCATCCCGGCGCCGGGGCACAGCGACTGCCCCGTATGCAGCAGCAACCCGTGGCTCGGAATATACGGCATGGTGACCCGCAGGTCTAGCGGCGGCGATGTGCTCTACGCCGGGGAGGGTTGCACCCCGTTGGAGGCCATAAGGGCGTACACCATCGACGGCGCCTACGCGGCGCACGAGGAGGGCGTCAAGGGAAGCATCGAGGAGGAGAAGCTCGCCGACCTCGTCGTCGTGGACCGGGACCCGCTGACCATCGACCCGCTGGACCTGAAGAACGTCGAGACGTTGATGACGGTCATCGACGGGAAGGTGGTTTACAGCAGGTAGCGTTCTGGGCCCCCCGTTAAACCCGGCGACGCGAAGCGAGCAACATCGCCCATAGATATTCTTTAGAGTCGGCGCCAACTAAGGGTTTAAATTTGGCCGTCTGGGTATGCATTGGAGTCTCTCTGGAAGCCATGTGAGTTTCATGGTATTGCCGTTGTTTTTCCTTCCAGCCAGAGAGACTCACCCCCAATGCTGACGCATGCGACTCCGCATGGGCCCCTAGTTGGGCGGAGGCCTTAGCGCCGTCTTTCTTTCCGACCGCTCCCAGTAGTACTCGTAGAGGTCCGTCGCCCACCTGTGGACCCCCGGGTCATCTGACGCGAAGCCCCTGTAGTCCATGCGGCCGTCGGCGCCCGGGAAGCATATGCCCGCGACCTCCTTCTCCGAGACGGCCATGAAAACGTTCACGTTGTCGATGACGTTGTTGAGGAACTGCCTCGACCGGAGGGCTTCCCTTAGGATCGGTCCGTTGTCGAACTCCGGCGGTATGACTATGTCCTTAGGCTCGAGGAGCCTGAACTCGACGCCCCTCTGCAGGGCCTCCTCCATGACGGGGATCGCCGTCAGGATGTACCGGTCAGTCATCCGCCAGACGTACTCCTCCGCGTCCTTGAAGGCCTGCTCGATCCTGTGGAAGATCACCATGACGTCGTCCACGTAGGTGCATGGCTCCAGCTCCCCGATGCGGGCCACGAACTCGGGGGGGCAGCCGCGTCACGTCGTGTGTCCTGAAGTAGTCTCTGTGGCTGCAGGTGAACCGGAATCCCCTCAGCTGGTTGAGGGACATGAGGCCGTAAGGCGTGAGGTGGTGGCCGCCCTCCGGGTCCTTATACGTCAGACCCGCGTCGCCGAGCCTGGAGAGGTGCCGGCTCGTCTCCTGGGTCGTGAGGCCGAGCTCCCGGGAGAGGCTTGTGACGGTGAGGGAAGCCTCCCTCAGCGCATACAGTATCCTGAGGCGGTCCTCGTTAGAGAACTCGAAGAATACGTCGCACAGGGTCTCCACGGCCGCTTCCTCACAACGTTACATCCTATCTCTGCAGCAACGATATTAATATCCCTATAATATACGTTGGGAGCCCTTATGACCATCTCAAGGCGTTCTCCAGCTGTGAAGCAGTTGAGGCACTCGTTCTCTGTTGAGCTGAAGTCCAAGAAGCACCTGCACCAGCTGATGCTGTCGAAGGAGCCCCACGGCGGCGTCTTCTTCGAGGGGGAGCTGGGGGAGATAAGTGAGCTGGAGTACATAGAGGGGAGGGTGTTGGTCGTTACCGGCTCCAACGGGACGCTGAGGATAGACATCTGTGAGTCTAAGCTCATCGGGGGCCTCACCAAGAACGAAGGCTAGGGTGCAATGAAGGCTCCTGCGCCCCCACCATCAAAGCTGAATAGATCTTATGAGTAGATACGTGTAACACCTACAAGGCGATTCCATGGGGTCATCGACGCTACAGGAGACCGTCTCAGACATCAAGGCGAGGTATCCGCGGCTTAGCTTCATCGACTTCACCAGAGGCATAGTGATGGCAGTCATGGCGTGGGACCACGTCTCCGGCTTCTGGAACCAGTACCACCACGGCGGCGAGGGCATACTTGGGCGTGCGCCCCCCTTCCTGAACACGACCTGGTTCCTGGAGCGGTTCGTGAGCCACTTCTGCGCGCCCACCTTCATCTTCCTGGCGGGGACGGTGCTCGCCATCTCGGCGGCCAAGAGGCTGGAGAGGGGGGATGGCGAGAAGGACGTGACCCTCCACTTCATCAAGAGGGGGCTCGTGCTCCTCTTCCTGGAGGCATTCTTCGTGTCCCCCGCGTTCAGTCTCCCATGGACGTACTTCGGCGTAATCGCGTGCATAGGCGTCTGCCTCATCATCTTCAGCGTCGCCCGTAAGCTGCCGTGGAAGGTGGTACTGGCGCTTAGCCTCATCATCGTGCTTAACCACCAGTTCCTGGACCTGGGCTTCATTCCGACGAGCCCCAACTGGGGCTGGTACCTCCGCGTAATACTGCATGAGCCCAACTTCGATAGATGGCCCTACGTCGGGTTATACCCCATAATACCGTGGGTGGGCGTCATGGGCTTAGGGTGGAGCCTCGGCAGCTACCTCTACGGAAAGGACTTGGGGCAGATAAAACGTCTGAAGCTGCCATTCGCCGTCGGGGGCGCCGCCTCCATCATGCTCTTCTTCGTGGTGCGTCTGCTAAACGGCTTCGGCAACCTGCTCCCCCGGAACGGCAACACCCTCATCGACTGGCTCTACGTGAGCAAGTACCCGCCCAGCGTAGCGTTCCTCCTCTGGACCCTGGGAGGGATGTGCCTCTTCATGGCGCTGGGCCTACACATCCAGAAGAGGAGGTGGTTCAGGAC
>CAYPNN010000134.1:0-5267 GCA_964412065.1 uncultured Candidatus Bathyarchaeia archaeon | reverse complement strand
CCTCGCTCCAGGTGTAGAGGGTGATGTTGGGGTCGTTCTCGATCTCCGCCATCCGGGGGCTCAGTATGCACGGGCTGCAGTCGAGCGTCGGGAACGTCTTGCTGAGCTGAGCCATGCGGCCGCCGATGCTGGGCCTCCTCTCCACCATGTCGACCTTGAAGCCCGCCTCGCTGAGCTGCAGAGCCGCCGTGATGCCGGCGACGCCACCCCCGATCACCAAGACGTCCCTGCACACGGGTATCTCCTTTTTCTCCAGAGCCTCAAGGGTCTGGGCCCGCCGGACACCGGCCTTGACGAGGCTAACCGCCTTCTCGGTGGCGCCCTTCTCATGGATCCAGCTGCATTGCTCACGTATGTTTACGTGGACCAGCTGGTACCTGTTGACGCCCTCCTCCTCGATGACGTTCTGGAACATCTTCTCGTGCATGTGGGGGCTGCAGCACGCCACGACTATGCGCTCCAGGCCGCGCCGCTTTATGCTGTCCCTGATCACCTGGAGACCTGGCTTGCTGCAGAGGAAGTCCGTGACCTGGGCGGTGGTTACTCCCTCCATGTCCTTGACGGCGTCCCGGACCTCCTCGCAGTTCACGGTGCCGCTGATGTTGCCGCCGCACCTGCAGATGAACACTCCCGTGGTCATAGCTTGCTCACCTTCTCCAGCAGACCGTCCACCGGAACCGTGTTGACGTCGAACCCCAGCTCGTCGGGGGGTATGCCAAGCGCCAGCCCAAGCAGCTGGGGGAGGTAGAGCACGGGCAGCCCGTACCGCTTCTCCAGCTCAGCCTCCAGCGTCCTCTGGTACTTGTCGTACATGATCGCGCAGAACGGGCAAATCAAGACGAGTGCGTCCAGTTCCAGCTGTGAGAGGGTGTCCAGCTTCTTACCGGTCATCGCCTTCGACGTCGACTCGCTCACCGCCAGGATGCCTCCTCCGCAGCAGTCGGTCTTGCCGACGTAATCGACCGCCTCCGCCCCCGTGGCTTCGACGAGCCTGTCCAGGCTCACCGGGAACTCGGGGTCGTCGAACTCATCGAAGAGCTCCTTGGGTCTGACGTAGTGGCAGCCGGGGTGGGTGGCGACCCGGAGCCCGTTGAGGGGCTTCTTGATCTTCTTCTTCAGCTTCTCGAGGCCGTACGTCTCGTAGAGCATCCTCGCATAGTGGAGCACCTCGGGGCTCTCTCCGCCGTAGGACGTGCCGAGGCTCTTCTCCAGGACCTTGTTCACGTTCTTGGCTACGTCGTCGTTTCCTAGGAGCTTCTTGGCCTTGTTGAGCATCTCGCCGCAGGCGCTGCACATGGTGACCACCGGCAGCCCCTTCTCCTCCGCCAGCTTCAGGTTGAAGGCAGCCATGGCCAGGGCCTTGGTCTCGTCGACGGGCTCCACGGGGAATCCGCAGCAGCCGTACCCGGCCTCCACGAGCTCTATTCCCAGTGCCTCGGAGACCTTCCTGGCCGACTGCTCGTAGTTGACCTGCCTGGCTGGTATGGTGCATCCAAGGAACACGCTGTACTTCAACTCTCATGCCTCCGCTATCTTCTTGACGAACGTGGGCTCGGCTTCGAGCCCGGGGAGCTCCATGTCGTCGCGCTCGTCCTCCGTGAAGTCGTCGATGGGGTATACCCTGCCGTTCTCGGCGAGGATGTCCATGAGCTTCATGAGAGCCGGCGGCGCCACGCCCTCCTTGGCGGCCAGGTTCCTCAGGACGGTCATGACGTCTGGGGGGCTGACGTCCTGGGGGCAGCGCTCGTCGCACATGTAGCACATGCTGCAGAGCCAGATGAAGTCGCTCCGGAAGACCTGGTCCTTGAGGCCCAGCTTGGCCAGCTTCATTATTCTGCGTGGGCTGAACCGTTCCTCTATCTCCCTCACGGGGCAGCTGGCGGTGCACACCCCGCACTGGAAGCACTTGCTGAGGTCGGCGGCGCCGAGCTCCCTTGCGAGGCTCCTGAGGAACCTCGTGTCCGCCTCTGAGAGGTCGACGACGGCTTCTGTGTTAACCATATTTATTCCTATTTACGTACCATGGGTGATTAAAAACCTTAAGAGTGGCTCGGAGACCGTGGAGGCCACTCTGTTTCCGCGCCGTGTCTTGACGGTTTAGGATGCGCGAAACACTTTTACCTTATTGACTTGTTGAACATGGTTGCGTGGCCGCTGTGGTGTAACGGTAGCATACGGGCCTGTGGAGCCCTCGGCCGGGGTTCGACTCCCCGCTGCGGCCCCATCCCGTGCGGAGGTCGCCCAGCATGGTCAAAGGCGCAAGGTTGAGGTCCTTGTCTCTGAGGAGTTCGTGGGTTCAAATCCCACCCTCCGCACTCTATCAGCGTCAGTTACTGGGAATAACCCCTTTTCATTGTGTTTTCCGTGCGAACCTCTATATTCTGAGCCGGGGTCTCCTGGTAGGGAGCCAACCCGCCTGTGTGGGGCTCGCCTGGAAAGCTGGTGTCCGAATGGACGCAAGGGTTCAAATCCCTTTCCCGGCGCCATCTAATTTTTAACAGGCAGTACGAATTCATGGAGTCACCGAAGACGTCCTCAAAGTTCTTGGGATGTACTACATGAGCGTACCTTATAGATTTATTACAGCTGTCACTATTTCACTCCCTATAACGCGTTCTAGAAGATGGGGAAAGGATTGTTAAGATGAGGGTATATGTTGTTCGAGGAACAACGTATGAGATAGGTTTCCAGATGGGAGACCGCTTTAGAAAACAGAATAGAGAAATCCCACACTATTCCGAAAGTAAAAAATCGTTTGCTTTGAAGACTGAAGACGAGATCAAAGATGTTGTCCCTGAGCTTATAGAGGAAATCCGCGGATTCGCCGACGGGGGTAAATACGATTACGAGAATATCCTCACGCACGCTCTGACTCTGGGGAGATGCCCTGGATGCACTGTTTTCGCATTAGGCGGGATGCACACGAGAGATCGTAAGACCCTTTTTGCCCGTAACTATGACGGCCCCGAGTTCTTCCAGCATTTCGATCTGTACAAGACCTATCCTAAAGGTTACTACTCGCACATGGGATGCGTCTTCGACATGATCGTAGGCAGAGAAGACGGGATAAACGAAAAAGGGTTAGCCATCGCAACCACAGGAGTTCGGGGCAAGTATACCAGCAGACCGGGGGTATGGGACCACATTGCAGTGCGCGCGGTGTTAGACAACTGCAGGAACACCGAGGAGGCCGCAAGCCTTCTGAAGGAGTTGCCCCACCTGTGGACAAAGAACTTCCTCGTCGCCGACTCTAGGAACATCATGGTCGTCGAAGCGGCCCAGCAAGGCGTCGACGTGATACGCCCCGAAAACGGCTTCGGCGTGATCACGAATCACTTCACTTCGGAGGAGATGAAACGGTTTAATGACGATGGGGACCCGATGTATAAGACGTATGAAAGGTATGATAAAATCAGTAAATGGTTTGAAAGGAAAAAGGACGATCTCATCGTTGATGATATCAAGCGAATACTCAACGATCCTGAGAGGGGTGTATTATCTAATTTTAGAGGTGAAAAAGAGACAAACTCGTTTTTAACCGTGTGGTCATGGATAGCCTCGACTGGAGAAAGAAGTTTCAGTTTATCAAAGGGTACCCCGATTGATGGCATTTACGAAGATTTTTGCTTCTAACAAGTTTTCAGCGCCTATGGGGCCTCGCAGAGGTGAGCATCAAACCCCTTCTGACTTGCCAAAGGCGTGCTGAAAACTACCATCACCCACCGCTAACGCCTCATCGGATGCATGACTCCGTCTTCCCCTCATATCGTCTAGGGTGTAATCATGTTTAATCACATAGGAGCCTTCTAGTCATTTTCGATAGCGCCTATATCGGATGGAGCGCTAGGGTTTGCCGCTGTTCTCACCTTGCGCCTGAATCGCGGCGTCTTGAGAGTTCTCCCTCAAGCCTCGACGCGATCGGGGTCTCCAGAGCCGTCAGGGACACGGCGGACAGAATCAGGAGGGCGTCGAGGGCCAGCAGGGTGCCATTGATCTGCTTCACCGGCTTCCAACGGTAGACCGAGAAGCCGTATTCCTCCACCCAGACTCCGCTGTCGCCTGTGTACATGGCGAACTCGTAGTCGGTGCTGCCGCTCTCAGTCATCACGGTGATGTTCCCCTCGCTGCCGATGTGGTGCCGGAGGAACTGATCTGGGGGGCCGCCCACGTCTTTCTGGGCTATGTACTGCTCACGGCTCATCACGTAGATGTCAGTGGTCCTGTTCATGCTCCACCAGAAGTTCATCAGGGTGCCAGGGTGATCGGCCCAGAGCCCAAGGCTGTATAGACCATTGGGCGGGTACCATGAGTTATCGTAGTTGATCGACTCGTATCCCTTGACAAGCTGCACGTCCGCGTCTGCCACCGAGTAGGAGGTGATGGCCACGCAGACGATTAGCAGCCCCGTAATGAACACCACGATCATCCTGCGCCCTGCTGACGCCTCCGGGGCGCCTCGATCACTTACGGGCTCCTCCACCCTCCGGGTCAATGAGAGGGCGGCCTCCCCGAAATCTGATAGGTGGTACCTCCCCTCATCGTTCTTCGCCAGGAGCGCGCTCAGGCTCTCCAGGTGGTAGTTCAGGAGGCCGGTCTCTATTCCTAGGGCTTTCATCATCTCGGTGTAGGTGGCCGGCGTCATCTCGAGCATCCTCAGAATCTTTCGACGAATGGGGTGCTTCAGCGCGGAGAAGATGGCGGTGTAGGTGTCCTCTTCGAAGACCATGGAAATGTCAATGATAGAAGCTCTCGGCCTCTGAGAAAAGCGTTTTAGACGAGAAAAATTGACAGAGTCGTTGGAAAGAGAGATTGACAACGCCCTGCAGTTATTACAAAGGCATCTGCTTCACTTAGAACAGGAAAAAACACCGGCGCCCAGGCTGGATAGAGAACGTGGGTTCAAATCCTGCCCCTGGCACTCTTCTTTATTTTTAATTGTGTATTTATATACGTGTTTCTTTATTTTTAATTCGATATTATTGGGTCTGAAAATTAATCCCTATACAGGTTTAATTCTTAGCACATTTCTATTCCTCATTTCGACCTCTGGTTCGGTTCTGATGGTGGATGAGACCGTGGTCGTGCCCGAGTACGGTTACGTTGAGTGGCCTATTCAGGTATACCCGGGTCAGGCTGTTCGGGCTATAGCGAACGTGCCTACAGAAGACACCTCAGAGATCGTATACGGCGTCCTTGAACTAATGATAATGGATGAAAAAAACTTCGCATATTACGAGTCCGGTGATCACGGGAACATTAGGGAGGGA
>CAYPNN010000133.1:0-5289 GCA_964412065.1 uncultured Candidatus Bathyarchaeia archaeon | reverse complement strand
GGCCAGATCCGCTAATGCCTTGTTGAAGAGGCCTGTGCGCTGCTTGGTAACCCACCTGACTGTCAGCCTGCAGCCCGTGACCTCCGCGACGTGTTCAGCGTTGCTGAGCAGCACCTTGGCTATCTGCTCCTGCTGGACTAGGCTGGGGCTCCTGAACGCGTACTGGATGATGCCTACGCGTGGAGGCATGTTGTCGGCGGTGGCCTGGCCGGCGGCCATCACGGCCTCGTTGATGGACCAGAGGCCTGTGCGTGGCAACATCGCCTCCTTTGTGTACTTGGTGGTGGTGTACATCAGCGCGACGGCGTCCAAGGCGCCGGGGCACCGGGCGTTCCTAGGCAGGTCGTCGGCCTGTGCGATCCACTTCTCCGGCTCGATGCACTCGAAGACGAAAGCCGCGTTCCAGTAGCTGCCCCACTGGGTCTCGTACATGACCGTCGTGGCCTGCCGGGGGTGCCACCCCACCATGGCGTCGAGGCCGTCGAAGAGGCCCTTGGCAGCGAACCAGCTCTTGGCGCACACCTTCTCGGCGGGGGTCCCGTAGACCTTGACTGTACCCTCCAGTCCATGCTCCTCCATGGCGTGCCTCACGGCGACGGCACCGGCGAGGGCCCCCGTGCCCAGGGCGCTGTGGGGGTCGGTGTGCCCCGCCCTGTACGGGTTATCAGCGGACCTGTAGGGCACCGGGTCCTGCCACCTCCCCGGGACGGCGTCGTACTCGGTGTAGGTGCTGATGACCGGCTTGCCCTCGCCCCACGTGGCCACGTAGGCGGTGGGCATACCCGCGACGCCGACCTCCACGTCGAAGCCCTCCTCGCGGTGGAACTCGGCGAAAGCCCTCACAGACTTGTACTCCCTGAAGGCCGACTCGGCGTAGCTCCAGATGAGCTGGTGGAAGTCGCTTAGGCGCTCAGCGTTGTCGTCTATCCACTTGAAAGCCGTCCTCTTGGGCTTTGTAAGCTTCGTCAAAACGGTTCACATCCCCTACGACGCCGAAGTGCTATAAAACATGTAGACGATCAGTGTACATGGAGACTAATATTGTATGATCTAGTTGTAAGAGACGGCAGGGTTTTCACCGGCGCCGGTAACCCCTGGTTCAAGGCCGACGTCGGCGTCAAGGAGGGAAGGGTCGTCGAGATCGGCAAGATAATGGGGGACGCGAAGGAGGTCATCGACGCCGTGGGCCTCGCCGTTTCGCCGGGGTTCATCGACCTACACGATCACAGCGACTACACAATCATGGTGAACCGGGAGGCGGACAGCAAGGTCCACATGGGTGTGAGCACCACGGTGTTCGCCAGCTGTGGCAGCGGAGCCGCGCCTCTCAACGAGGAATCGCGGGAAGAGATACGCAGGTTCAGCCCGTTCCTCGAGGAGGCAGGCGTCAAGGTGGACTGGAGCACCATGGAGGAGTATCTGGCCCGCCTCGAGGATGGAGGCTTGTCCATCAACGTGGCGCCCCTAGTGGGGTTCGGCACCGTCCGCAGCTACGTGATGGGCATGGAGATGAGGGCGCCCACCCCTGCGGAGCTCGACGCCATGAAGAAGGAGATCGCCAAGGGGATGGAGGCCGGCTGCAGGGGCATCACCACCGGCCTCAGGTACGACCCACAGAGCTACGCCGAGACCGAGGAGGTCATCGAGTTAACAAAGGCGGTCGCGGAGTACGGCGGCTTCTACACCAGCCACATCAGGGACGAGGGAGACCGCGGAGATCCCTTGGGCGCTATCGAGGAGATCATCAGGATCGGGAGAGAGACCGGGGTGCCCGTTAACATCAGCCACTTCAAGGTCCTCAGCAAACGCTTCTGGGATCTCTGCCCAAAGCTAATAGAAATGGTGGAGGAGGCCCGCTCAGCCGGCGTCCAAGTCACCGCCGACCAGTACCCTTACAGGGCCAGCGGCACCGGCCTCGGCGCCTGGATACCCAAGTGGGCCAACGAGGGCGGCAACGAGATGCTGGTGAAGCGGTTGAAAGACCCTGAAACCGCCGAGAGGATCAAGGAGGGGCTCGCCGAGGCCATGGAGGACCGAGGCGGCCCCGAGGCGGCCCTCATAAGCAGCTACCCCCTCGACGAGAGCCTGGTCGGCATGAACATCGCCGAGGTAGCGGCGAGGCGAGGCGTAGACCCGCTGGACTGCGCCATAGACCTCCTCAGAGACCACGTGGAGAGCGTCGTCGAGGGCAGGGCTAAGGGAGGGTTCAGCATAGTCAACTTCAACCAGAAGGAGGAGAACGTGGAGCTCATCATGAGGCAGCCCTGGGTCGCCGTGGGCACCGACGGCAGGGTCCACAGCCCAGAGGGCGTACTGAATAGGCACATCCCGGCGCCCCACCCCAGGTTCTACGGCACCTTCCCAAGGGTCCTGGGTAGATACGTGAGGGAGAAGGGCGTGCTCCACCTGGCGGACGCGGTGCGTAAGATGACTAGCCTACCCGCTTCCATACTGGGGCTCAGCGACAGGGGGCTACTCTTACCCGGGATGTGCGCGGACATCACCGTCTTCAACCCGGAGACCGTCATCGACCGGGCCGACTACACACCGGCGGAGGCCACCAAGCTGTACCCTGAAGGCATCGAGCACCTAGTGGTCAACGGTGCGGTTACCCTGAGGGACGGCGAGCACACGGGAGCCCGGGCTGGGCTGATCCTCCAAAAACAGTGATCTCTAACCTTTTTACATAAAAAGAAAAAAAAATCGTTAAAGGGTGTTTACTTGACTTTCTGGAGAGCCTTCCTCGTCTCCTCGGGGAAGTCTCTCAGGAGGTTCCCGAGAACTACATTAGCAATGTACTCCTTGAACTCTGCCTCGTCGTACTTTGCAGAGTAGATTCGTCTGTGTCCTCCCTTCCCGGTTATCTCCGTGTAGTTAAGCACACCCTCGTCTACCATGGAGTTCAGGAAGTTGATTATGGATGCTCTGCTGATGGTCCTCTTTCCTATGAGATCCTCGTTCACCTGCACCCAGACGTCGCGGCTGCTCGCGCCTCCGCCGTCCAAGCGCCAGAGGTACCGGAGGGCTACCTCTTGGTAGTCCTTCAGCACCATTGCAAGTCCTTCGCCTGACGTGTCAACCGTTATTGGCAATCTAGCTGTCACCTGACAGGGCATATCTGAAGGCTCATTCTATTTAAACCTTCATGTGTTTGTTTATCCGCCCTATCCTATTGTAAATTCAATCATATAAAACATTTATTTTATCGATTTATAAAAAACACGCTAATTTATGAAAAAACCGTTAAAATGATGCATCGGGATGAAAGGAGGCCATTCTGATAAACATTTTTATGCAGAACCGTTCTCCTAGCCTACAGACATCGTCTGTAGAGCCCACCTGAGTATCGAGGGTTAGCTGATTGATCAACGCCGAGCAGGTCCTTCTACTCATCTCCTTCACCATTATACTGGCCTACGTCGCCGGCATCTTCTACAACCGCACCAGGATACCCGACATCGTCTGGCTACTAGGATTCGGCATGCTCATAGGTCCCATACTGGGTTTCTTCGACGAGTCCCTGTTCGGCGGCATATTCGAGCTCATGCTCCTCGTTGCCATCACCATGTTCAGCTTCAGCACAGGGATCTCCATCAACGCGCAGGAGCTCCTCGGCAACACGAGGAAGGCGCTAGGATTGGCCTTGGCGAGCTTCCTGTCCATCACGTCGGCTGTCGGTGGCTTCCTGCGACTCCTTGCGCCAGAGACCTTCAGCCCAATCAACGCCTTTCTGCTGGGGGCCATGGTGGCGGGGACGAGCGGCGTCTCGGTTAGCAGCCTAGTGTCGTCGATGAGCGGCGGCTTCAAGGATGCGGGGGACTCCACGACGCTGCTTCAGCTTGAGTCCACCCTGGCTGACCCCATCAGGGTTGTGGCGGTGCTGGTCTTCATCGAGATGGTCACCTTAACCGGTTCGGGCTCCGGATCCGCGTCGAGGGAAATACTTTTCGTGTTTATGACTGCGGTCGCCATAGGGGCTGGGGTCGGGCTCATCTGGGGTGAGACGCTGTCAAGGCTCAGGGACCGGCCCCTCAACTACATGATGACCATCGCAGCCTTGTTCCCGGTGTACGTGTTCGCTGAGAGGGTCAGCGGGGGAGGCGGTGGACCAATCTCAGTGTTCCTTGTTGGCTTCACCGTGATGAACTTCGGCTTCGTGACTAGAAGCTTGGGGATGGTGAGGAGAGCCAGGATCGACAGGAGGAAGCTCAGGGACTACCACAACGAGCTTACCTTCCTGATAAAAGCCCTCTTCTTCGTCTACCTTGGACTCGTGATTACGCCTAGCCTGGAGAGCTTCAAGATGGGGTTCATGATCTCGGTGCTCATAATCGTCGTGCGTTTCGTCGTGGCGACGGTGGTCGGGAAGACCTGTGGCTTCAAGGACGGGGAGCTCTTCGTCACGAGGCTGATCTATATTCAGGGCGCCGGCACCCTGGTGCTGAGCCAGTTCCCCGTCAAGTACGACCCGACCGGCCTCTTCTTCTCCAATCCGGGGCTCTTCACAAACATATGCATCCCTATCGTCCTCTTCTCCATGATCTACAACTCGACTGTGTCGCCGTTTCTCGCGAAGCGTCAGCTGGACTCTATGTCACGCGAAGGCTTGCCCAAAACCGATGATGCTGCAGTAGAGAAGGAAGATGCTGGAAACAGGGTAACTTGACGAGCCCCAGACAAGTTAAGCAGGTTGAGGAGAGGCTAGTCGAGGTACTTCTTGAACCAGCGTACTATATGCTCCAGCCGCTCCCTGCGGTGCTTGGGCTTTCCTCCTCGGCTGAGGTCGTGGCTCTCCCCCGGGAACCTTATGAGCTCGGTGTCCACGCCCAGCACCTTGAGGGCGGTGAACAGCTGCTCTGCCTGCTCCATGGGGCACCTGTAGTCCTCCTCGCTGTGTATGATCATGGTGGGGGTCTTCACGTCGGCGACGTGTCTGATGGGGCTCTTCTCCATGAACACGTCCTCCATCTCCCACGGGACGCCCCCCAGCTCGGTCTTTCCGAAGGTCCAGCCGATGTCCGATACGCCGAAGAACGTGACCCAGTTGGTTATGCTTCGCAGCGTCACAGCCGCTGCGAACCTTTCTGTGTGGGTGATTATCCAGTTGGTCATGACGCCGCCGTAGCTGCCACCGGTCACCCCCAGCCTCCCCGCGTCCACCCAGGGGTTCCTCTCAACGATCACATCCACCGCCTTCATCAGGTCGTCGTAGTCCTGCTCGAAGTAGTGGCCCGGCAGCGCCGCTTGGTATTCCTCGCTGTAGCCGCCGCTACCCCACGGGTTTATGTA
>CAYPNN010000132.1:0-5312 GCA_964412065.1 uncultured Candidatus Bathyarchaeia archaeon | reverse complement strand
CCTGAAACAACCAAACGAGACGACCGCGCCCACCGCGAAACCATCTGGAGACCCCACGAGCGCTCCACCCATGACCCTCCAGCCACCGCTGTTTCAAGTACCGGAAACCAGCCCGGAGTAGCTGACCCGTCGTCGCACACGATCACACGGTCAACACACCCCCTGAGCCGCACCAGCACCGAGGCAACGATCCATGTTGAAAGCAGGCACAAGAGTCACGACCAACCCAGACAAGCCGAAACATGCCTTACAACATATTTGAAACACATCGATCAAACCACCATCGAAGGATAAAGGCACCAAGAAAAGAACCTCATAGACGCCGACACGGCTCCCTCTAGAGCCGCCTGGGCTCCCCCATCACCCATCCAACCGGTTAAAAAACATCAGCATGCCAAGCCGTTTCCCGAGGCTCTCGCCGCGAGACAACATCGTCCTGGGTCATCGTCTCCAGCGAACACGGCTACGTCCGCCAAGACTCCACGAGGAGGCCGGGCACCCTCTCAAAATGCTTCCTGTTAGACGTCGCCACGGCCTCGTTGTGGGTCAACGCGAGGCTGGCTATAATCGTGTCCAGATCCCCTATGGGAGACCCTCTGAGCGGTTCATCGTTCACAAGCTTACCGAACCTCTCGCAGGCTTCCACCGAGAAATCAAGGATGTCGAGGTAAGCAAGCACCCTCCTAACCTTCTCCACCTCCACCTCTCTCCTCCTAGACCTGTAGGCTCCCTTGAAGAGCTCACACGCCGTGATGGGGGTGGTCGACAGCCTCATGTCCCTCGCCACGTACTCCTCCAGCTTCTCCTCCGCGCCACGATCCCGTCTCATCAACGCAACTATGAAGCTGGTGTCAAGGCATACCATGGATCTTCACCTGAACCGCGGAGCCTCCAGGGCTATCCTCTTCCTCTCCTCGACGACCTTCTCCAGCTCCTCGGCGAACTCCTCGTCGGGCTCCAGCGATCTAACGTAGTCCAGGAGGGTTCCACGCTCCTTCTTCCTCGTGAGCCTCAGGATCGCCTCGGTGAAGGACTCGCGCTCCTTCTTCAGCCGTGCGAGGGCTTCGTAAGCCTCCTCGGAGACCGTCAACGTCTTGTGACCCATAATGAGTAAATACACGTATGTATATTTAAACGCCTCGCACAGCGGAACCAACGTCAGGCAACCGCCCCAGCCTCCGAGAACTTAAGGCCACAACCGGCTTCCTGTCTCAGGTTCATGGCTTCCCTCAAGCCCTCCATGACCCTTCAGAATGTGACTCCCTCTCTCCTCACTGAGCCGGATCGGGACGCAGTTTACGGAATCCACAACAGCCACGACCCCGGGCTTCGGATACCAAGATATGCTACCTTCCTCAGCCATCTAGCGTCACCGCCACGTCGGCGCCCATCTCAACCGCAGCCCTGAACAGTGACCTCAACGCCGCCCCGTAACCCATGTTACGCTCATGCCTCACCACCGTCGTCGCACACGATCACCACGTCCATCCGCCGCTATTCACGCAGCTCAAAAACCGTCTGCAGATCCGCCTCATCGAAGGTAACCCTGAAACGCTTGAACACATCCTCTCTGCCGAGGAGCCTCGGAACCTCATCGGAGTCAGCGAAAGCCGCCCTGACATCGAAAACCACATCACCGATCCTCATCTTCACGACGTGGAGATAGGCCGGCAGCATGACCCGCCCAACCCCCATGATCGGGCTGTACTCACCATCGTAAAGACGCAGCTTGAGCAACGTGGCGTCACCTCTGGAAAACAAGGAGTTATCGGCGCCAGAATCGACGTAGGGATAAAAACGGTACCACACGTCATCCAGGGACCGCACATGGACATACGCCACGGGTCTATAGGTGACCCCCCGCCTCGAAGGCTCAGGCGAGTACTTGAAAATGTAACGCCTCAAAGGATAAGCACATCGGCAACCTGAATATAGTGGAGCACGATCTGCTCCGGCTTCAACTCCGGACGCCTCTTCAACGCGTTCTCGAGGGCCTCCACGGAGTTGCCGCCTTCAGCTATTATCTTCCCCTCATACAGCGCCACATGCCTGCCTCTATACATCTCGTACTCCTCAGGGCTAATCGAAGGAGCCGGGAAGACGGCATCAGACACTACTCACACCAACACCAATAGTTAGAACGAAGTCACTTATATCGTGCGCGCCGTAACCCATGTCCCAGATATGCCTGACCACAGTCGCCCCCAAGTCCTCCGTCATCTCCCCCGTCAGATCCACCGACCCGTCGTCACACACGATAACCCTATCCACCTGCCCCAACAACCGGACAAGCACCGACGCTATATAGCCCTCCTCGTTAAAAGCAGGAACAAGAGCCACATCGAACACAGGAAAAGATAAATACACTGATAAATACACAGAAAACGATGGAAACATGGGGCACAGAACCATAACCATCTCGGACGAAGCCTACAACATCCTCTCAAGCCTGAAGAGGGACAAGGAGAGCTTCACAGACGTGATAAAACGGGTCTTCGGGGAAGCCAGGAAGAGACCCCTGGCAGCCTTCGCAGGCGGGTGGCAGGGCAGCGACGAGGAGTTGAACCGGATACTCGGGGACATCGACGAGCTCTGGAAAACCTATGACGCGGAGCTGAGGCGCGGGGAATGGTCTGCCTAGACACGGACTTCATGGTCGCCCTCCTCAGAGGCGACCCCCAGGCCGCCGCGAAAGCCAGGGAGCTGGACACGAGAGGAACGAGGGCGGCGACGACCCCCGTCAACGCCTTCGAGCTCTTCCTGGGAGCCCACCACTCGGAGAGAAAGGAGGCGAACGTCACCCGGGTCCTCGAGCTCCTGAGCAGCCTAGAGACCCTCGAGTTCGACCTGTGGGCGTCCGAGAAAGCCGGGTCCATCGCCGCCGACCTATGGTCACGGGGAGAACCAATAGGCGCAAGGGACTCGATGATAGCGGGCGTAGCTATGAGGCACGGCGAGCCCCTCATCACCCGGAACACCAGACACTTCTCAAGGATCCCCCAGCTACGGCACGAAGAATGGTGAACCACCCCCGAAGAGACATCATAAACGCGTTACAAGATACCACCGATAACCCCGTCCACCAGCCCCCGTAACCTGACCGGCACCGACGCCACGTGATGCTCGTTGAAAGCAGGCACATGAGCCACGGTCAACCCAAACATCGGGGCCCGGCGAGACGTTTAAACGTCGCCCCCGACGCGAAACAAGGGTTACGCCTCTGAAACAACGTCTCCAACCCCAGGGATGATACCGTAAACATTATCTTTTACCAAAATAAACCATCTAATGGTAAAAATGGCCATCGTCTCCGTAGACACCCAGCGACGCATCTACCTCCCCAAGGAACTAGACTTCAAAGCCAAGAAAGCCATCATAGTGCCCAGAGGAGAAACCTACGTCATCATACCCGTCCCCGACGACGTCACCCCCATAGACGTGGACGCGACCATAGAGGAGCTCAAGCAGAGGGCCGAGGACAAGGCCCGGAAGGAGGCCATGGATGCTCATAGAGTCTGACCTCTTCATAGCCTACATGAAGAAAAGCGACTGGCTGAAACCCAGGGCGGAGGAGATCTTCGGCGCCATATCCTCGGGACGCCTGAAAGGAGCCCAGGCCTCGTCGGAGGTCCTCCACGAGCTATACTACGTATTCGTCGACCACGCCCCGGCGTCCACCATCCTGGGCAACGCCGCCAGGATGGCCACCATGGAGAACATCGAGTACATAGACGTCACCCGCGAGACCTACCTGTCAGCCCTCGAACTCATGTCAACCTACGAGCTGGGATCGATATTCGACGCGATATACGCGGCGACGGCCCTCACAGAGAAGCCCCACGACCACACCATACTCTCCACAGACTCGGCCTACGACAGGATCCCCGGAATAACTAGAGTGGACCCGAGAGAGATCGAGATCAGTGAACAACCGCCCTAGACCAGCGGCGAGGCAACGATCGAAGCCGAGGGAGCACGATAGCCACGACCAACACACACCGCACCAACACACTCACCATGCAAAGGATCAGAACACAAGAAACGCACGATATGATTGAGAGGAAAAGAATACTGAACTTGCTTCGAACATACATCATCAAAAAAGTACGTAGCTTATAACCTATAACCTATTGTTGGATTTATACATATTTATTGTATATATGTGGTCAATAGTTAACATTGTTGGTCGATATGACAATATTAAAAGATAGAAAGAACATAACCTTTATACCGTACTCTTTACTTTTCTACACAGTTGATGAACATAGTTGGTCGAAAAAGAGGTTTCCTTCGTTAAAATACAACATAGAGAAAACGGGGTAATGATGGTTACAATACCAAGCGTCGCCGGTCATCTATTGCATTATGAGGATAAAGAACGATTGAAAGTATTAGTCGATACCGAGAGAAAAAAGTTAATCTATACTTAGATTAAGTATCCTCAAGATAGCCTTCCTTGAGAATCTCCTCAGCCTGATCGAACCGGGTGTAGACAGCCTTCAACCCCGAGGTATGCCCAATCAGCTCCTCGGCTACATCCAGCTTCTTCCACTTGCCATAGGTGCAGAAGAACCTCCGCAGATTGTGAGGCTTATGGTTATGCGGTTTGTTTCTAGGTCTGTCTCGAGGATAACGTGTTTCAGGATCCTGACACGTTGTTCGGTGCTGAAAACCATGCTGATGTTCATGTCATGTGAACAAAGTGTTCACGTTTTATAGACACATTTTTCGCCTTCCATGAACAAACCGAGAACCATGTCCTTGAAAACGGTAGCAACCAGTCTTGACGGGTCTAAGGCTCACCGGCGGGAACCTCTATGAACTGCAGATCGACCAGCTCCCGCCCCCCTCAGCAGCGGCCTCATCGACCTCCAGGTAGAGCTCAACCGCCTCCCTGACGCGCACCATCAGATCACGCAGTCACCCTCTTCATACAGCCATCGAGCCAGATCTAACCGCCTGTCAACGTATCCACCGATCACCGGGGACGCCCATCAGGCACGGAAAAAACATGCAGCCGTCTTTCCACAGGCATGAGCGCGGAGAAGCTTGACGCCTAAACCTGATACAGATGAACCACGGATTCACGGGGAGGAGTCTATTCGAATACGATGCACAACCGCCCCTCGGAGAAGCGTGTGCATGAATCACAATAGTTACTGAGAAGAAAAAAAATGGTTTACTTCGTGGTAAGAGTGTACTCTACGCCGAGGGGCATGAGCGCCTCGTCGATCCTCTCGATGAGGCCCTCCACCTGACCCATGTCGGGCTTCTTGAACCACTCGAAATAGAAGTCGTGCTCGCCCAAGGTC
>CAYPNN010000131.1:0-5330 GCA_964412065.1 uncultured Candidatus Bathyarchaeia archaeon | reverse complement strand
GCGCTCCACCTTGAACACCACGGGTCTCTCCGAGCCCGGGCAGCTGTAGTACTTTATCTTGTCCATGTAGTCCCAGGGCTCTGTGACCTCCCGGGTCAAGGCACTGGTCAGCGGCAGTATGGCGCTGAACGCGGCTAGGCAGACACTGTCCGTCTCCTCTAGCATCAGCCGCCCGGGGTTGCCTACGACGGTCATCCTGTCCCCGACGCGGTGCATCTTGCATGGGCCCGACACGTGGGTGGGCTCCACGTCCAGAGTCTCAGGGTCGTTCACCTCAACTACCGTGAAACCCACCTTGTACATGGTTTATGGATGCGGAGCCACGGTGTAAGAGGCATGCGGAAGAGTGTACAGTGTTCGTTAATGTATATATACTTCAATCAAGCCTAGATTACTTGAATATTTCTTCAAGAGATTACTCAATGAGTTCCATCATATGTCGGGGTAAACTAGCTCGAAGCGTTCGAGTATTACCTCCATCTCGGGGGTGAACTCGAATCCGAGGGCGGCGCCACGCCGCTTAAAGTATTTAGTGTGCTCACGTATTTACGATTCAAGAGTTCTCTCACCCTCTCCCTCCAAGTAGGCATGCTCCTCGTCCACATCGTTGAACCTGCAACGCCTGATGCTCACGGTCTTTATGACGGCAGCCGTTCTATCGTCGCCGTCTAGGATGATGTTGTAATGTCCCACCTCAGGCTCAGGCCAGCCCTCCATCTCACGCTCCTTCGCCAGAGAAGCTGAGGCGCGTTTCTTTCCTTCGAGTATCAGGTTCAGAAGCTCCTGTTTGAGTTCGGGGTGTCCCCCATCCCGTAGGCGTCTGCGAAGGCGCCGTCGAGGCTCGCCTCTTTCTTTACTTTCTCCCAGAAATCGATGACCTCTTGGCTGAACTCCATGACGGAGAGTAGGGAACGGATTTTTAAAAAGGGGTGGTCAGAGGCCGAACTTCTTGATGGTCTCGTTCAGCGTCTTCTCCAGTATGCCGAGGCCCTCGTCGACCTGCTCCTTGGTGATTATCAGCGCCGGCATCATCCTGAGGATGCTGGTGTTCCAGCTGGTGCCCAGCACCAGGCCGTTCTCCTTGCTCTTGCCCGTGAAGTACTGCATGGGGTTCTTCTCGGGGTCCTTCTTGTCGTCTGCCGACAGCTCCTTGGGAATTAGGCTCTCCTTGCTGCCCCGGTCCTTGACGAGCTCGACGCCCATGAAGAGGCCGAGGCCCCTGACGTCGCCGATGATGCTGACCCTGTCCATCATGCCCCGGAGCTCACCCATCATGTAGTCGCCCATCTTGGCGGCCCTGTCGGCCAGCTTCTCCTTCTCGTAGAGGTCGATGACGGCGAGGGCGGTTGCGCAGCTGACGGCGTGGCCGCTGTACGTGTAGCTGTGGGGGAACCCCTTCTCGTCGAAGTGGTCGGCCATCTTCTTGTTGATGACGCAGGCGCCCAGGGGCACGTAGCCGCAGGTGATGCCCTTGGCGTAGGTCTCGACGTCGGGGACGACGCCCCAGTGCTCGCACGCGAACATCTTGCCTGTGCGGGCGAAGGCCGTCATGACCTCGTCGAAGATCATGAGGATGCCTTTCTCGTCGCATATCTCCCTGATGCGGTTCCAGTAGCCGTCGGGCGGCACCACCTGGCCCGCCCAGCTGCAGATGGGCTCCGCCATGAACGCGGCGACGGTGTTCTCGCCCTCCTTCTCGATGGTGTACTTGAGGAACTCTGCGCAGAAGAGGCCGCACTCGGGGTACGTCTTCTTGTAGGGGCACCTGTAGCAGTAGGGACTGGCGATGTGCTTGAACTCCTCGAAGATGCTTAGCCCCTTGGCCTGCCTGTTGCGGGCGCTGCCTCCGACGCTCACCATCGCGTAGGTGCTGCCGTGGTAGGCGTCCCAGAAGCTGACGATCTTCGGCGCCTCACGGTACAGCTGCGCCAGCTTTATTGCCACCTCGTTGGCCTCGGTGCCGCTGTTCCCGAAGAACGTCTGGCAGAGACCCCCAGGGGTGATCTGGGCCAGCTTCTTGGCGAGCTTGACCTGGGGCTCGCTGTAGTAGCTGGGCGATGCGTATGCGAGGCTGTCCAGCTGCTTCTTCGCGGCCTCTATGGGCACCCTGTTTCCCATTCCGATGTGGACGTTGTAGAGCTGGCTGATGAAGTCAAGATACTTCTTGCCAGCGGCGTCCCACATGTGGACGCCCTCCCCCTTGACCATGATCAGAGGCTTGTGCCTAGCGCTGGGCTCCCATCGCTGGACCAGATACGTCGAGGCATCCGCCTTAAGCTGCTTGTCCTTCTTCTCTGAGAACTGACTCATGAAACCACTAGAGTAGAGAGACTGTATAAGTGTAAATTACTTGCGCTAGGGCGCCGGGGGCCTCCTCTGGGTGAAAGCGTCTCCGATCCTGACGCCCACCGTGTGGTAGCCGCGGTCCCCCGTCCCGAACAGCAGGGGCCTGATCTTCTGGGTGTCCGGCGCCCCGTCGGTGAGGATGTCCACGTCTGCCTTGACGTCCAGTATCTCGCCTATGAACTCGGTGTGCAGCCCTATCTTCACCACCTCGACGACCTTACACTCCAGGACCAGCGGGAACTCGTCTAAATATGGAGCGTCCACGAGCATGCTCTTCACGGCCGTCAACCCTGTGTCCCTGACCTTGTCGGTGTCCCTGCCCGACGCCACGCCCATGTAGTCCGCCTCCCTCCAGTACTCCTCCCCGGGGACGCTGACCGTGTACGCCATCCGGCTCACGATGTTCCCGTGGCTATAGGTCGCCTCTCTGAGGCTCACGTAGATGCACGGCGGACTGGAGCAGCAGACGCCGCCCCACGCCGCAGTCATGAAGTTTGGTCTACCGTCATCGTCATAGGTGCCCACCACCCAGACGGGCGTCGGCGCAGCCCAGGTCTTTGCTCCCAGCGACAGCTTCATGTCAACCATTACATGAAGCAGGATCGACCGGTAAAACCCTTTTTAGAGGCCCCGGCGGCTTTCACTCTGATGTCCACTCAAAGGGTCTCTGACAACGTCCACGTTATAGACGCCCCCCTCCACGGAAGGACCGGTGTGCTGGGCACATACGTCGTCGCAGGCGATAGGGTCGCGGTGATCGACCCGGGGCCGGCGAGCCAGGTGCCGGGCGTCATCGAGGCGTTGGACCGGCTGGGCGTCGAGGAGGTCTCGACGATAGCTTTGACCCACATCCACCTGGACCACGCAGCTGGCTGCTGGAGGATGCTGGAGCGCTACCCTGGCGCCTATGTGCACTGTCATCCCAGAGGCGTGGAGCACATGGTGGATCCCTCCAGGATTGAGGCCGCCGTCCGGGAAGCCTTCGGAGACAAGATAGAGGAGTACGGAGAGATCCGTGGCATCCCTAAGGAGAAGTTGAAGGCTTCCGTTGACGGGGAGAGGCTGCGCCTAGGCGGCGTCGAACTCCAAGTCCTCTACACGCCGGGCCACTCCTTCCACAGCCAAAGCTACTACGAGCCCAGGGGCAGGGTTCTCTTCGCCGGAGACTCGGCGGGGCATACACCGGACAACGTGGGGGCGGTGATCCCAGCGAGCCCGGCTCCCTACAACCCTGTGCAGGCAATTGAGAGCCTGAGCAGGATGGAGGCCCTATCCCCACGCGTCCTCTGCATAGGCCACTTCGGGTTCCACGGAGGCGCAGCCAAGTGGCTCAGGAACTTCAAGGAGCAGGTCCTGCTCTGGGAGAGAATCGCCTACGAGGGCGTCGAGGAGGGCAGAACCCTCACAGAGGTGTTTCAAAAGGTGTTGGACGCCGACCCAGAGGCTCAGACGCTCATTTCAGCGAACCCAGAATCAAAAGGCCGCATATACAGCAGTCTCGCGGGCTTCGTGAGCTACGTCAAGTGGGTCAAGACGAGGAATTGACTTCGTCGAGGAGCTCACGCCAGCCATCCACCACCCTCGTCGCCCCCTTCTCCATATAGGCAGCCTTGATGTGCATCGGTCTAAGCAGACCCACCCTGTCCGGTATGCCGGCATCTACGTACATGGGGAAGTAGCCCGGGTAGTCGTCAACGACTCGCACCACCTTGTGACGATCCACTAGATCGGATAAAGACGCACGTCTCGCATCGACGGCCCTTCCGGAGTGCCAATCCTCAGCCGAGACCATGAACAGCTCCGCGTCCTCCGAGGGAAACCCATGCATCCTCAGGGCCTCCAGCGTGTGGTTTCTCGTGTTCTCGGTTCTGCCCGTCAGGTAGACAATGTGACTGTGTTTCGCCCACGCATTCACGGTGTCGGCTGCATACGGAATGGCTTCGTCCAGCTGAACAAAATCATAGCCTCGTTCCTCCTCGCAGAGGAGCAGACGGAAGAACCTAGTCTGGTGCTCCCCAGCGTTCTCCTTCTGCTTGGGCGCGGCGTATGCCTCGAAGATCTGGCGCAGCCCCATGGTCTCGACGGCTTTGGCGGGCACTTCTCTTCCCAGCAACTCCCTCCATATGGCCTGCATCCTCCTCGTGGTGTCGAGGACCGTATCATCTATGTCGACGATGACGCAGCTCAACGCGTAGCCTCAAGACACGTTGGCAGACATATCTATTATAACCTAGCCCAGGGGCACAGGGGAAATCCATCACCAATCTATACTTTAATCTCTGAATTCCAATCCGAATCCCGCCTCCGGAATCCCTAATATCCATTGACCTGACGCAATCTATGGGATGGCTCTAGTCAGTGGAAGGAAGGCTAACATAGGCGTCGGCGCCGCGATAGTGCTGATGCTTTGCATATTCGTCTTCGCCGGCACACTGTTCTACCTGATGACGAGCCCAGGCATGTCGCTGGCGTTCGACGCCGACAACCCTAACAACCCGTTCAAGGCGATTGGAAGCCAGTCATCGATCACCGGGCAGCCCAAGTGGGTCAAAGGCCCGTGGTCCATGGAGCAGGCAGTCAACGACCTCAAGGCGAACGGATGCGTCATCGTCGAGAAGACGGACAAGGATGGCCTAGAGAATGCGAACGAGATGAACTACGACGGCTTCAGGACGCTGGCCATACGGCGGAGGATAGTGTACCTGATAGTCGACGAGGATATCGAGGCTCTTCTGGTTCACTTGGAAGACAAGTACTACGTCTGGACCCCGCAGGAAAGCTAAGCCTTTGATGCTCGGCGCAGTTGCTGCGCCGTGAAGCTTGGGGGAGCCGAGGCCATATCCACGCATGCTTCCTAAGCCATTATATGGGATCGTCCCTCTCCTATCGGTGAGTTGTCTAAAGTAGCGGTTGTCAAGGGGGAGAGATGTCTTGAGACGGTCTGCAGGGCACTGGACCTAATCCCGTACAGGGAGGCCTTGGAG
>CAYPNN010000130.1:3307-5383 GCA_964412065.1 uncultured Candidatus Bathyarchaeia archaeon | reverse complement strand
GTACGCCGAGACCATCGCCAAGGCCAAGGTCTTCGTTTTCGGCACCAGCATCTTCCGTTACTCGGTGTCTAAGTTCTTCGAGATAATGGGGAGCGGCACCCTCGTCATGGCGGACACGCCGCAGTCAGCCGACGAGCTCCACTTCGAGGCGGGGGAGAACTACGTCGAGATAAACAGGAATAACTGGAAGAAGGAGCTTGAGTACTACCTAGAGGATGACGCTGAGAGGGAGCGCATCGCCCGAAACGGCTACGAGATGGTAAAGAAACACCACACCTCGGAGACACGTGCCAAGCAGCTGGTGGACTTCCTCAGGAAGCTTGAAGACTAGACAGTCATACATTCTTTTAAAGACAGCCACACTCTATGTTGAGAAACGAGGCGAAAGGATGAACGTCGTTCTGATGATACTGGACGCCCTGCGGCTCGACCACGTCAACCCAGAGATCACCCCTAACCTGATGAGGATCGCGGGGCAGGGAGTTTTCTTCAGCAACTCCAAGGCGTGCAACACCTCCACACTGCACAGCATGCCGTGCATCTTGGGCGCGGACACGACCTACGACCCTGAGTCGAACATAGCGACGGTTCTTAACAGGCACGGCGTCCACACCGCGGTCATCCACTCAAACCCCATGGTCAACAACTTCCACCCGGGCTTCGCCGAGACCATAGACCTCAAGTCCAAGAAATTCAGGATGAGCAAGAGCTGGAGAAAGACGCTGAGGAGAAACCTCCCGCTCAGCGTCATAGCCGGGATGAAGAGACTCCGAGCCAACATGTACAGCGAGGAGAGGTATCTACCCTACTCCAGGGCGAGCGAGGTCCTGGAGTATAGCCTAGAGTGGATGGGCGAGCACGATGACTACTTCCTCTGGGTACATCTCATGGAGCCCCATATTCCCTACTATCCCTCAGAGACCAGCCTGGACATGAGCCGCAGCGAGATGCGTGCCCTGAACGACAAGCTCATAGAGGCGGTTCACGGCAACTACACGCCCACAGAGGAGGAGATAGAGCAGGCTAAGACGCTCTACAGGGAGGAGGTCACCGAGATGGACAGGGAGCTCGGATCATTCTTCGACGGTTTCAGCCCAGACGACCTGCTGGTCATCACCTCCGACCACGGCGAGGAGTTCGGCGAGCACGGTCAGTTCTCCCACCACACCAACAAGTTCATACCCATCCTGGTGGACGTGCCCCTCATCTTCTACGGGAACGGCGTGAAGAAAGGCGCTGTAGTCGATGAAGAGGTTAAAAGCCTGTCCATAACCCCCACCATTCTTGAGTCCCTGGGTATAGACGACCTCATCGGAATCGGGTCATCTATATGGCACCTCGTTAGAAGTGACTGACGATGAGGGTCCTCATCCTTGCCTACGACGGGCTCGACCACGACCTCGTGGAGACGCTGAATCTCCGCAACATACTCCAGAGGGAGCACGGCATGGTAGACGTGCCCATCGTGGGAGGGATCGACGACCCCTCGACGCCCATAGTCTGGACAAGCTTCATAACGGGTGAGCCGCCGGAGGTCCACGGCGTAGACATGCCCCAGATGTGGGACAACTGGCTAGACGGGCTCCGCAGCCTCGTGAGAAGACACAGGGGGATCCACGACATCCTCAAGCGGTTCAAGGTGGGTTACAGGGTAAGGGAAGGCGTGGGTGCGAGGCCGAGCTTCCCCAGCAGGAAGAACATAAAGGTAGACACGTTCTTCGAGGTCGTCAAGCCGAGCATAGCGTTAGGCGTCCCCGTCTACAACAAGGACCTAGAGGAGATGTACCCTATAGGCGACGTGATAAGGGCGCGCCAGGATCCAGAGTACCTCCCCGTCTTTGAGGAGAGGGTCAGGCGGATATTCGCGGAGGAGGTGGGTAGCCTCTTCGACGCCCTTGAGGACGAGTGGAGGTTGCTGATGATCCATTTCCATATCACCGACTTGTTCGGCCACGCCTTCTGGGGCACAGAGAAGCTGGCCACCCTCTACGAGGAGATGGACCTCCTCACCAAAAGGATTAAGTCAAGGCTCAGGGAGGACGACTTGACACTCATCATATCGGACCACGGCATGAG
>CAYPNN010000130.1:0-3297 GCA_964412065.1 uncultured Candidatus Bathyarchaeia archaeon | reverse complement strand
TAGACAGAGCTGGGCCACACCAAGAAGGGCTTCTACAGTTTCAACGTAGAGATAGGGCTAGAAGAGCCTGACATAAAGGACTTCTTCAAGATCGTCACGGGGCTACTCGCTGAGGACTAGGTGAGCCTCCTCTCGTGCAGCCGTTCCAGGGTTTCCCACATGGCGTATTTTCGGGCGAACTCGTAGTACCCGGATGGGAAAGGCTTCTCCAGCCCGCCGAGCGCCGTCACCATGTGGGCCAGGAACATCGAAGTGCTTCCCAGTATCCACGGCCTATCCACTAGGTACACCATTGCCACGAGGAAGGTGTGCCACATCGGGAAACCCATGTAGTACCTGGACCTTCCCGAGAGTATCCACCTGTTGAGGCTGCCTCTTCGCCACGTCCTTAGCTGGGTGTACTTTATCTCAGGGAACGACTCCACGACCCATCCGTACCTCTTGGCCTGGAGGAGGGCGAGGGTGTCGAAGGCGTTGCACGGCACGAAGTGCCTGATGCTGTCCCAGCAGGCGCGCCTGTATACCTTTGCGCCGTCCGACGCTCTCCCCCGCCAAACCTTCTCGTCGTAGGGTGTGCCGCTGGTGACGCCTAGCCTGGGGTTCTCCTCGAACATACGCAGCAGCCTGCTGAAATAGTCTGGGGGCAGCACGCTGTCGGCGTCGACCTTGAGGATGTAATCCCAGCCGGGCACGAGCTCCGTGGCTCTTCGGACCCCCGCGTTCAGTGCCCACGCCAAGTTTACGCCGCGGGTCGGGTGACGGGGGTTGCCGAGCCTCAGCACGGTCACCTCTGGGTACTCTGACAGGATCTTCATGGTCTTGTCCACGGAGTCGTCGTCGACCACCACGTAGGCCTCCGGAGCCGGTCTCTGGCTGAGCACACCCTTCACAGCCCTCCTGATGAACCTCTCCTCGTTCCTGCCGCTCGTCAGCGCCACGTACCTCAAGGGCCCCGGGTCTCCAGCACTGGAATACCAATAGGAGACGATGGATTTTTATATGATTTGATAAAGCGTGCCGGTTTGGCTGTAGCAGATTTATATTTAAGATGTTTTATTAATACGGAATACTTCTCTACGTTAAAACGGTGCGTGACGGTTTTGTGTGGAATATTCGGCTGCATAATCAGGGATGGGCAGGCAGTTAAACTGATAACAGACGGGTTAAAGCGCCTCGAGTATAGAGGATACGACTCCATCGGCGTGGCCACCGTCGTGGACGGAGAGCTCCAAGTACGCAAAGACAAAGGCAAGCTGGAGGAGGTGGTCGAGAACCTGCGGATAAACGAGATGATGGGCACCATCGGGATGGGGCACACGAGGTGGGCAACCCACGGAGCCCCCAGCATGGTCAACGCCCACCCCCACACAGACGGCTCCGGAAACATCGCCCTGATCCACAACGGCGTCATCGAGAACTACATGGAGCTTAAAGATGAGCTGATAGAGAAGGGGCACATATTCGTTTCACGCACGGATACGGAGGTTATCCCCCACCTCATAGAGGAGGAGCTCAAGTCCGACATAGGAGTGAAGGGCGCGATTCTACGCGTCCTCAGGCGACTGAGAGGCTCCTACGCCGTGGTCGTGTTGACGACCCATGAGCCCGACAAGATCTACTGTGCCCGCCAAGAGAGCCCCTTGGTTATAGGGGTCTCAGACAACGGCACGTTCTGCGCCTCTGACGTCCCCGCCATGCTGCCGTACACGAATCAAGTCTCATACATTCGGAACGGGGAGATGGCCGTCCTGTCTCTGGATGGTTACGAGATCGTTAAGGTCATCGACGGCTCCATTGTGGAACGGGGACTGGAGGAGATAACGTGGAGCTTGGAGATGGCGGAGAAGCAGGGGTATAAACACTTCATGCTCAAGGAGATATACGAGCAGCCGGAGAGCCTCCGGAACGGGCTCAGGCTGCAGGAGCAGTACCTGAACCTGCTGACACAGTTCCTCGACAGAGGAAAGGAAGTGCTTCTCACGGCGGCGGGCACGAGCTACCACTCCTGCCTAGCGGCGTCCTACATCTTCTCGAAGCTTTCGCGGCTGACAACCATACCTGTGGTGTCCTCGGAGTTCATCGAGAGGTACGGCTCCACGGTGGGCATCGACTCAATTGTGCTCGCGGTCAGCCAGTCCGGTGAGACCTACGACACCTTGAAGGCGATCGACCACGCTAGGATGAGGGCCGGCACCGTTCTTGGAATCACCAACACGGTGGGTTCCACTCTAACAAGGGTTTCCAGAGCTTACCTTATCCAGCAGTCTGGGCCCGAGATCGGCGTCGCAGCTACGAAGACTTTCACATCTCAGGTGATCGTGTTGTCTCAGCTGGCCCTGAGGCTGGCGAAGCAGAGGGGCAAGCTAAGCCAAGATGAGCTTGACGAGTTTGAGGAGAAACTGAAACTGATCCCTGGCTGGGTGGAGACAGTCATCGAAAACAGATCTGAATCCATTGAGGCGCTTGCGGAGAAATATAAGGACGAAAAGCTGTTCCTTTTCCTCGGCAGAGGCATAAGCGCCGCCACGGCCCTCGAGGGCCGTCTGAAGCTGCTAGAGATCACGTACGTCCCCTCGTTGGCGTACCCCGCCGGAGAGAGCAAGCACGGACCCATTAGCGTCATAGAGGACGACGTTGCCTGCGTCTTCATATGCCCACGCGGGGACACCCACCCGCACATCATCGGCAGCATCATGGAGATGAAGGCCCGGGGAGCCAGGATCATATCCATCTGCGAGGAGGGCGACGAAGAGGTGAAGCGCCTCTCCGACGACTTCATAGAGATGCCCCGCGGGATACCCGAAGAGCTATCCCCGGTGCCCTACGTGGTGCCGCTGCAGCTTCTCGCTTATCACCTCGCGGTGCTCAAAGAGCTGGACCCGGACATGCCTAGGAACCTGGCTAAGAGCGTCACCGTCCCCTAGACGATAGCCTTAAGCAACTCCCTGCATCATTTTCTTTGATTAGTTTGTTCGATGTGCAGTCGGTCAGGGAAGATTTCCCCATACTGAAGAAGGGCGTCATATACCTTGACAGCGCCGCGAGCAGCCTCACCCCGGAGCAGGTGGTGCTCAAGGAGATGGAGTTCTACAGGGAGTACAGGGCCAACGTAGAGCGCGGCGTCCACCGCTTCAGCCAGAAGGCTACCGAGGAGTACGAGAAGGCCCACGACGAGATAGCGCGCTTCATAGGGGCACCCGGCGTGGAGAACGTTGCACTGCTCAGCAACACCACAGAGGGAATCAACCTCGTCGCCAACAGCCTCGACTGGAGCAAGGATGACAAGATAGTGAACAC
>CAYPNN010000129.1:0-5462 GCA_964412065.1 uncultured Candidatus Bathyarchaeia archaeon | reverse complement strand
ATCCAGGGCTGGGGCTCGGGGTTCCCAGGTATAATGATACTGCTGGTGGGGCGGGGCTTCATCCTGATACGCGTCAGCCTGAGGGACGTGTTTGTCGTGAGGATGAGGAGGTGACTTGATGGGTAAACTACTGGAGGTCAATGGGCTGAAGACCAATTTCTACACGTACCGGGGGGTGGTGAAGGCGCTGAACGGCGTGGACTTCACCATCCACGACAAGGAGGTGCTCGGCCTCGTGGGCGAGACTGGCTCCGGGAAATCCGTCACCGCCAAATCGATAATGAGGCTCATCGACGCACCGGGGAAGATCATGGAGGGGGAGGTGCTGTTCAACGGCGTCGACCTGCTGAAGCTGAGAGAGGACGAGATGAGGGGCGTACGCGGCAACGAGATATCCATGATATTCCAGGACCCGGTCATCGCGTTGAACCCCGTCCTCAATGTAGGGACACAGGTGATAGAGGCGATAGAGACCAACCTGGGGTACGATAGGAAGAAGGCGAAGATTGAGGCCCTGGACCTGCTCAGGAGAGTGGGCCTCCCGGACGTGGAGTCGCTCCTGACGAGGTACCCCCATGAACTCAGCGGAGGCATGGCCCAGAGGGTCTTCATAGCTATGTCCATAGCAGCGCGGCCCATGCTGCTCATCGCCGACGAGCCGACTTCCTCCCTCGACGTCACCGTCCAGAGCCAGATACTGAACCTCCTCAGGCACCTCATGGAGATCGACAGCATGAACGCGGTCCTCTTCATAACCCACGATCTGGGCGTCGCCGCCGAGCTATGCGACAAAATCGCGGTCATGTACGGCGGCAGGATAATGGAGTTCGGCACCAAGGAAGAGATATTCGACGAGCCCCTCCACCCGTACACACGGGGGCTCATGAGGGCTGTCCCGAAGCCTGGCTTCTACGGTGAGCTGTTCACCATACCGGGAGAAGTCCCCGACCTCGTGACGCCGCCCACAGGATGCGTGTTCCACCCCAGGTGCCAACATAGAATGGATGTATGCGACAGCGAGGAGCCTAAGACGACGAAGGCCAGCGAAAGCCACTTCGTGACGAGCCACCTCTTGGAGGAACAGTGATATGAACGATACTCTACTGTCCGTGAACAACCTGGTTAAACACTTCCCCGTGAGGGCGGGGCTTCTACTAAGGACGACAGGGTACATCAAGGCGGTGGACGATGTCAGCTTCGGAATCAGCAGCAACGAGACCTTCGGCGTCGTCGGGGAGTCCGGCTGCGGCAAGACAACCCTCGCGAGGAGCATACTCCGACTCATCGAGCCCACCGGCGGAGAAGTACTCTTTGAAGGCGAGAACGTGCTGGATCTTGAGGGAGACGAACTGAAAGGCTTCCGGAGAGAAGCCCAAATCGTATTCCAGAACCCGTTCTCGGCGCTGCACCCGCGGAAGATGATCAAGGACATCGTAGGCGAGCCCCTGAAGGTGAACAGCAACCTCAGCGACGAGGAGATAATGGGCGAGGTGCTGCAGTCGCTCTTGGACGTGGGGCTCACCGAGGAGCACATGTACAGGTACCCCCACGAGTTCAGCGGCGGCCAGAGGCAGAGGGTCGTCGTCGCCAGGGCCCTCATCATGAGGCCCAAGCTCGTGCTGCTTGACGAGCCCACCGCCGCTCTGGATGTCTCGGTGCAGGCGAAGATACTGAACCTCCTGAAGAGGCTGCAGAAGGAGTACAGCCTAACCTACATGCTCATCTCGCATGACTTCTCGATAATCGACTACCTGTGCGACAGGATCGGCGTGATGTACCTAGGCAAGCTGATAGAGGTCGCTTCAAAGGAGGAGCTGCTCAAGAGTCCCCAGCACCCATACACCAAAGCGCTTATATCCGCGATCCCGGTGCCTGACGTCAAGAGGAAGTCCAAGCCCATCATCCTTGAGGGGGAAGTTCCCAGCCCCCTCAACCCGCCGTCGGGGTGCAGGTTCCGGACTCGCTGCCCCGAGGCGAGCGAGAGATGCGCGGCCGAGACGCCGCCGATGATGGAGATAAGCCCAGGACACTACGTGGCGTGCGGCCACTGCAAATAGAACGGCGTAAAACGAAGATCCGTAAAATAGGTGGCTGTCCACTATGTGGGATTATCTAGAACTAGCGCCTGAACTGTTTCCAGAACAAGCGTTTTAACGTGTTTCAGCTGAATGAAACCCATGACGTCGAACAGCGTCGACGAGGAGCTCGTCACATGGAACCGCATAATTGACGAGATAAGAGGCGACTCCGAGCTACTCGTCAAGGACCTGCTTGAGGGCGTCAGGTACGTGGCCGCAGCCGGCGTTCTGGTCATCGCGCTTGGGCTCTACGTCCTCTTCATCGGCCTCCGCTACGGCAACCTCGACGACCCGGTGTTCCTGCTGGGGATGATCCTGGCACCGGGCTCGAACTTCGTGGTGGGGGCGTACAACATCAACAAGTACATGCAGCTGAGAGGCCGGTACGGCAGGCTCTACGAGCTCCAGAAGCAGCTTAAGAAGTGAGCCCCTTGAGTATGCGCCGCACCCCCGACACTATAGCCCTGGAGCTGCTGGACTGCGTGGCCGAGAAGGGGGAGGCGACCAAGTGGGACCTCATCAGGGTGCTGGGCAACGACGCCCAGTTCAGGAAATGGATCGACGGGTTCTTCCTGCCCGAGGGCGTGCTGAAGGAGCGGAGGGAGGGCCGCAACTACTTCTACAGCAAGACCGAGAGGGGTGAGCTGTTCCACAGGCTTCTGAAGAGCGGCAACCTGATCAAACTCTTCAACAGGGTGAGCGGCAGGCGGCTCCGGTAGCCTCACAAGTTCTATAAACCGAGGAGCGGACCCTTAACCGAGATCCATTGTCATTCTACTTACATCATAAGAGCTGGGTCACCATAAAGGATGAGGCCTGCGACACCGTCATAGTGCCCCTAGGCAGCTTGGAGCCCCACGGCGCCCACAAGCCCGTGGGCTGCTGCTATCTGCTGGCAGAGGCCGCGGCCAGGGACGTGGGGGAGAGGACCCTGGTGCCGGTCACCCCGGTGATCCCCTTTGGCGTATCCGGGCCCTATAAGCACTTCCCCGGCACCATGACTGTGAGCATGGAGACCCTGAGCCAGTACGTCTACGAGGCTTGCCTGGGCCTGGCTAAATCCGGCTTCAAGAAGATAATCTTCTTCAGCGCCCACGGGGGCGGCAACCTCCCTGCCCTCAGGGAGGTCTCCTACAGGCTCAGGGAGGAGGCGGGGGCCCTGTGCGCCGTCATCCACGTCTGGGGCGTCGTGACACAGATGATCCCTAAGGACTTCTGGGGCCCTGGCCTCAGGATGGGCCACGGCGGCGAGCCCGTCACCTCCGTGATGCTTCACCTGCACCCCGGGCTGGTGGACATGAGCATGGCCGAGCTCAAGCCTCTGAATCAGCCTTTGGAGGGCATGGAGACCAGGAGCTACGGCATCCAGGTGTTCGACGGTCACCCCCAGAGCGTCTACTACTGGGCCGAGGAGGTGGAGCCCAGCGGCTTCATGGGGGACCCCACCCGGGGCTCAGCCGAGAAGGGGAGGCAGCTCTACGAGAAGACGGTGGAGTACCTGGTGGGCTTCGTGGGGAAGATGAGGAAAGCGTAGGCGGGGAACGGGTTATAAGCACCCGCTCAATCCTAATGATGGTGTTTCTATGGGAGATAAAACGTCAATCCTCGCGGAGCAGCTCGGGTACGTCATCGACAGCCTGGACAGGCACGTCGAGAACCTGGGCGAGAAGGAGTTCACCTACAAGCTCACCCCCGAGTCCAACAACATACAGTGGATACTCAACCACCTGAGCAGGATCGTGAACCTGAGCATCCCTCGGATCGTCAAGGCGGACCCCGGCTGGAGCCCCAAGGGCTGGCCGGAGGACTACCGTGACCACGCCTACAGCCTGGAGAAGCTGATGAAGGACATCAAGGCGGGCAGGAAGGCCGCGGTGGAGGGCCTCGGCAAGCTCAAGGACGAGCAGCTAGAGGAGGAGATACCCCTCTGGGGCGGAAAGCAGAAGCGGAAGACGGGAGTGTTCGCCTACATAGGCGAGCTGTATCACCACAGGGGCCAGATGGCCTACATCAGGGGCACGGTGAAGCGCCTCAAGGAGAAGGACCCATCCTTCCTCAAGTAGCCATCCTACCGTTTTTAGTCACAAGTTATATTACCGTTGAAAATCCACTGATTTACACCCAGTTTTGATGTGATGAACATGACCAAGAAGACTGACATGTTGAAGGCCTTCGCTTCGCTGGGCTTTGAACGCCTTGATAGGGCCACGAAGGACCTGAAGCCTGAGCAGCTTGACTGGAAGAGCTGCCCCCAAGCCAACACCATACGGTGGATACTGACCCACCTTTCCAGTGAGCTCCACTCCTTCGTCCCCAAGATAGTGAAGGGAGACAAGACCTACACCCCCAAGGGGTGGCCCGACGACTACGTGGGCAACTCCAGCTACTCCTTGGAGAAGATCATGGGGGACATCAAGGTCGGCAAGGAGATACTGATGAAGACCCTAGGCAGGCTCAAGGACAGGGACCTAGCCGAGCCCCTGGACTGGTTCTACGGTGTCCAGCCTAAGGAGAAGTACCTCATGCTGGCTATCTCGGAGATCATCCACCACGAGGGCCAGATCGCCGCCATCCTCGGCGTCGAGAAGCGGATGAAGGGCACCTAACCTTCCTATTTTTATTTCATCGCCTCCACGTGAATCTTAACTACTGTTAGTGAAAAAGACTTGAGGATAGGAATAACCTGTTATCCGACGTTCGGCGGGAGCGGAATCCTAGCCACCAGGCTGGGCGTCGAGCTCGCGAAGAGGGGACACGAGACCCATTTCATCACCTACCAGAGGCCCGTCGCCATCCATGGAATAGACTACGACAACGTGATTATTCACCACGTGAGCGTCGTCGAGTACCCGCTCTTCAAGTACCCTCCCTACACCATCGCGCTGGGCAGCGAGATGAGCCGAGTCACAGATAGACACAAGCTGGACCTGCTACACGTCCACTACAGCATACCCCACGCCACCGCCGCCTACATGTCCAGACAGATCACCGGCAAGCCATACGTAGTCACCCTTCATGGGTCTGACGTCACCATCTTGGGCAGTGACCCCGCCTACGAGCCCGTGAACACCTACTCCGTGGAGGCCGCCGACGCCGTGACCGCGGTGTCCTGGTTCATGGCCGAGGAGGCTAGAAACAGCCTGGGGATCGAACACGAGATCACGGTGATCCCTAACTTCGTGGACACGGAGCTGTACAAGCCCGACGCGTGCATCGACCCAGAGAGGGCTGAGTCCAGGGACATCGTCGTGGGTCACGTCTCTAACTTCAGGCCCGTGAAGCGTATCGAGGACCTCATCTACGCCATGTGCATCGTCACCAAGAAGGCGCCGGACGCAAGGCTCATACTCGTGGGGGACGGCCCCGAGAGGCACAGGATAGAGA
>CAYPNN010000128.1:3626-5485 GCA_964412065.1 uncultured Candidatus Bathyarchaeia archaeon | reverse complement strand
CTTCCACTGACGCCAGTTTCTTGGATCGGCACTCATCGGAAGAGTGACAGATGGGGCCTCTTGTTCTGCAGATTACATAGTCTGGGCAAGGGTTATCCTCGTCGTGGGTGCATTGTTCGCAGCATTTTTCCATGAGGTTCACAGTCTGACTCAGCCCCCTCTCCGATACTTCGAAAGTATTTGACGCGCTTTCGCAATGTCCACGTTTCCGTAGAAGTCCTCATCTATCTTTAAAACGGGGGCTAGGCTGCATGCTCCAACGCATCTGACCTGTTGAAGTGTGAAGAGACCGTCTTCGGAGGTGTCTACCTGGTCGGTGGTCTTGAGTTCTTTTACCAGGAAATCGTTAATCTTCAGTGAGCCTTTAACGTGGCAAGCCGTGCCCCGGCAAACGGATATCAGGTGCTTGCCTTTAGGCTTAAGCCTAAACTGGTGGTAGAACGTGGTGACGCCGTAGATGTGGCTCGTCGATATCCTCAAGAGCTGAGAGACTCTTTCCAGCGCTGGCTCAGGAATGTATCCCAGCTCGGACTGGATGTCTTGAAGGATGGGGATGAGCGAACTTTTAATGGGGTGACGATGACGATGACGTTCAAACACCGTATCGACCAAGGATTTGTACCTCTCAGTATCGTCCATTATCGTACGTTCCTTTTGCATTCCTTTATTCAGGAGTATAATTGTTATTAAATTTAATTAATAATGTCAAGTTTGGTTACTCGTTTGATGATAGAGGCGAACCTATTTCAGACGTTTATTCGTTGAGATAGCCGCTGAACCCTTTAGAACGGAAAAATAAGCTACGTGATCGTGAACGCCAAAGATATTTGTTGTTTTACAGGGCGAGTTCAAATCCTGCCTCTGAGTAAGGGAAGACCTGAGCGGGAAAAATGGAAGGTGAGGCAGCGACACGAAATCTGTGATAGCCAGTATTTTTCTTTCGTGGTCTCGTGGGTTCTCGCGGCGCTGTCGACGGTGTCGCTCGTCAGGACACACCAAGAAAAGGTTAATTCACGCCGTTACTGACTGATTCTATCTATGTTGAACGAGGAGACGAGGAAGACGCTTGACCGGATCAGGGGCGTCGGGACGAACCGCACGTTCGAGGGGGAGTACGTCGCGGACTTCATCGAGAGGCTGGACAAGGTCATCGAGGTAGTTGGCGTCAAGATGGAAGGAGACACCCTGAAGATACTGGTCGGCGAGCCGAGGGCTCCTTCACAGGAGGAAGTCCTACGGGTCTTGGCTAAGGCCAGCCTCCTCAACGTGGCTGCCGCGGGCTACGAGGACACCGAGTACGGGAAGATGCTTTACTTCGAGTACTATCTGCCGCCGTGGAATGCCATGTATGTGGGCTAGTCCTAGGCTGTTTTAGTCCCAGATTGATGAGACGAAAAGCATCGTTGTTATAGTGTGGAGGATTCGCGGTTACAATCTGTTAATCAAAGCCTCTTACCACCAAGGTATCATGGGTCTTAGATGGTGGTAAGACTCGTCTCTTGACGTTGGGAAACGCAATGGATAAACGAGTCTTACCGGTATTGATAACGTTGAATTCTTTTTAAACCTTGACATGTGTAACCGGGTAAAGAGTATGTTGGTGACAGATCCGGGTATCGTCTAGCTACCTAAAACACCTTGTCCTTCTGATCCGCACGGTAGAGCTTCTTATAGACAGTATCCCACTTGCCCTGACTCAATTTGTCGCAGATCTCCTGCATGACCTGCCTGAACGCCTTCTTCTGGACCTCGTCCTCGTACTTGTAGTACAGGGCTGACAGGTCGGCCCAGACCTCCTCCTTTATAGCCTCCAGCTCGACGTCGCTGGGCGGAAGTATCTGGTCTATTACCTCCTTGAC
>CAYPNN010000128.1:0-3616 GCA_964412065.1 uncultured Candidatus Bathyarchaeia archaeon | reverse complement strand
GACCATGCCCTTGAAGCCGTTCACTTTCTCTTCAGACGTCATCGGCTACCGGGACACAAACGACAGATTGGTTCATATAAGGGTTCCGAGAACGGCCCCCCAATTTTATATGCATGGCTAAAAAAACGTCATGAAATATATATGGAATTTATATTTTTAATATAGATGAATACTCTGGTTCGCTGAGCTGGATCGACGGCATCAAAATAGGCGACGAAAAAGCGAAAAACATTTTCTGAAACATAGTAAACAGCCGGCATAAACGGTGAAAAATCTTATGATTCAGTAAAAAACATTGAAAACACGTGAGAGATGCCCCAGATACCTCCGCCCATATTGACCGCGTACACCGCAAAGAAGCTGCTAGAAGGAAAAAACGAGATATCGCTAGACATGGGCTTGACGACTACGAACATAAAACGTACAGAAACAGGAATAACGTTTCCCAATGGAGAAAACGTCGACTACGGGTCTCTCGAAAAGATCGCGGAAAAGGAAGACGCGGCGTACTTCGTGTCAGGCGACTACGTGTACCAACTCGCAGCCTCGGGGAAACACTTTTATAAACTAGTACCTACAGCCGGCGCCCCCACCCTGGAGATAGATGGGATAAGGATGCACCGCACCAAGGATACCACCCCGGACGAGGACACGAGGAGAAAACTAGACAAGCTCCGGGTTAGAGGGGGAACGGTGCTCGACACGTGCACGGGCCTCGGGTACACAGCCATCGAGTCCATGAGGAGAGGCGCGGTTCAGGTGGTAACGGTGGAGCTTGAGCCGCCTGTGCTGATGATAGCTAGGATGAACCCTTGGTCCCGCGGGCTCTGGACGGGAAGCGGCGTCCACATGTTGCTTGGAGACAGCTTCCACGTGGTTAACGGCCTTCCAGATCGCTTCTTCGACTACGTCGTGCATGATCCGCCGCGCCACAGCCACGCGGGGCACCTCTACGGCGGCGAGTTCTACCAGCAGCTTTGGAGGCTGATGAGGTTAGGTGGGAGACTGTTCCATTACACGGGTGAGCCGGGGTCAAGGTATAGGGGTGTAGACTTGGGCAGAGGGGTAGCCTCCCGTCTCAGGGAAGCCGGCTTCGTGAGCGTCTCCTACCACGAAGACGTCACTGGGTTCACCGCCGTTAAGCCTTGAGCCCCTCAGCCTAGCTCGTCGAGGATCCTGTAAATCTCGTCCTGATCCACCGCCTCTATGGGCTCATGGCTTCCCCCCTCGTATACGAGGAGCCTCCCCTCAGGCAGCGGCGTCACCTCTCCGATAACTGAAGCCTTTATCCCCCCCTCCTTCAAAGCTTCCATGATCTTCTCGGCTTCGCCCGGCTGAGCGGTGATGAGGAGCGCCCCCGAGCCCAGCAGCCTCAACGGGTCCACGGCCAGGGCTCCGCATATCTGCCTCGTCTCGTCGGGTACATGTATAGACGCCTCATACACCCTCATGCCCACGCCCGCTGCCTCGGCTACCTCCCACAGCCCGTTTATGAGGCCGCCCTCCGTGGGATCGTGCAGGGAGCTGGGTGAGGCGGATTCAACGGCCCTCATGGCCTCCGGCACGACGCTGATCCATCTAACCATCGCGGCCCCCCTCTCGACCACCCGGTCGTCCACCTTCCCCTTGAGGTGGTCCCTGAGGTCGGACGCTATGACGGCGGTCCCCTCTATTCCCGCGCCTTTCGTCAGGATTATCAGGTCTCCGGGTCTGGCGCCGCCCGTGGTGACGTACCTGTCCCTCTGTGCTTCCCCCATCATGAACCCAGCCAGTATGGGTCTGTCGAGGCCCGGGGTCGTCTCGGTGTGCCCCCCGACGAGGCTGGCACCCACCTCCAGGCAGGCATCGTTGATGTCGTCCATGATGCCCTCCAGCAGGGACTCGTCCGCCCCCTCCGGGAGGAGGGCGATGCAGACGAACCAGAGGGGTCTCGCCCCGGTGGACGCTATGTCGTTGGCGTTTATGTGGACGGATAGCCACCCGATGTTGCCCTCTGCACCCGTGATGGGGTCGCCCTTCGCGACGAGGACCCTGTCCCCCATGTCTATGACGGCGGCGTCCTCGCCCACGCCTGGGCCGCTGAGAACCCTGTCGGTGGGGACGCCCAGCCTGTCGAAGACGAGCCTCCTCAGGGCGTCTGACGGTACCTTCCCGGTCTTGAAGCTTCGCGGGGACATGGTTGCACGACTATTGTTTGCTCTGTCTCGATATAGGTTTTCCCGGCGAAGCCACTTTCACCCGCCCCTCCACTTTCTGTGTGTTAGAACCTACGAAATGCATAAATTCCCTCTCTGCGACCCCTCAACGGGGGTTAGATGACACAGAGAGGCGTCTTCGTCGACGAGGCCATACTCGACATCAGCTACGTGCCCGACGTCGTCCTCCACCGCGACGCGGAGTTCAGGGCGCTGGAGAGCCTTTTCGACCACATGGTCACGGCCCCCTACGAGATAAGCCAGAAGGCCATCATACTCGGCGGCGTCGGCAGCGGCAAGACCCTCCTGGCCCACTACTACGGGCGGAGCCTCCGCAGGAAGGCCGAGCGCCGCCGCGTCACCTACGAGTACATCCACCTCAACTGCAGGGAGCAGAGGGGCAGCCTCTTCATGATCCTGAGCCAGGTGGTCAAGCGGCTCCGCCCCGAGTTCCCCGAGAGGGGCTACGCCGCCAACGAGCTCATGGACATACTCAGGCAGATCATGGACGAGGACAACGCCCAGATACTGCTGACCCTGGACGAGGTGGACTTCCTCATCGAGAACGAGGGAAGCGACGCCCTCTACTACCTCACCAGGTTCCACGAGACCGAGCCCGACGAGCCCCGCCGCCTAAACATCATGTTCATCAGCAAGGACCAGGAGGTCTTCAGGAAGCTGGACCGGAGCACCCTGAGCAGCCTCCAGCGCAACGTCATAAGGATGCGGGACTACGACCAGGCACAGCTCGCCGACATACTCCTGTACCGCGTCGAGAAGGCGTTCAGGAAGGACGCGGTGCCCCCCGAGATAGTGGACTTCATCAGCGAGCTGGCTTACAAGGAGAACAGCGACGCCAGGTACGCCATCGACGTCCTCCACGGCTCGGGCAAGGCGGCGGAGCGGAGCGGCGCCGCCCAGATTCAGCCCGAGCACGTCCGAGCGGCGGCCATGGGGGTCTTCCAGACCCTGAACAAGGAGGCGGTCCGGCAGCTCAGCCCCCACGAGAAGCTGGTGCTCCTGGCGGTCGCCCGGTTCTTCAAGGCCAACGACGTGACCCACGGCACCACGGGCGAGATCGAGGAAGCCTACCGCATGGTCTGCGAGGAGTACACGGAGGAGCCGCGGGGCCACACCCAGTACTGGAAGTACCTCAAGAACCTGAAGAGCCTGGACTTCGTCAACGTCAAGCTCCAGGCGAGCAGCCAGGGAAGGACCCAGCTGATCAGCCTGGAGAAGATACCCGCCGAGGAGCTGGAGAAGGAGGTGGCGAGGATCATTGATGCGTCGTAGGGAGGATCGGGTGGTCGAGGATATCCTCGGCAGCAGGGGCCGCATCAGGGTGCTCCAGGTGCTCACCGAGAGCGGGGAACTCAACATCAGCGAGGTGAGCCGCCGCACAGGCCTCAACTACACCAGCG
>CAYPNN010000127.1:0-5504 GCA_964412065.1 uncultured Candidatus Bathyarchaeia archaeon | reverse complement strand
CTTCGGCGCCCTCGAGGGATGGCTCAAATTGATGGAGCCCAAGACCAAGGTCAGTTACATCAAGGATGGCAAAGTCGTCTACGAGGCCGACCACGGGGCTACCTTGGAGATACCCGTAGACCCCTTCATAGGGACTATCGGGGTCTCCCCCGCCTACGAGGCCATACAGACCTTGGCGCCCGGGCCCCACGGCGGCAACATGGACTGCCCAGACGTGAAGCCGGGGAACAAGCTGTACTTGCCGGTCTCGCAGCCGGGCGCCCTCTTCGGCCTCGGGGACGTCCACGCCGTACAGGGAGACGGCGAGATATGCGGGACCGCCGTGGAGATCGGGGCTGTAGTGAAGCTGAGGTTCCAGGTGCAGAGGAAGACCATCCAGTGGCCGAGAGTCGAGTCGCCTGACCAGATCATGACGGTGTGCAGCGCGAGGCCGCTAGAGGACGCCGCCCGGCTCGCCTACAGGGAGATGATAACCTGGATGGTCGAGGACTATGGCTGGGAGAGAGACGACGCCTACATCTTCCTTAGCCTCGCGTGCAGGGCTCGCGTAGCCCAGATCGTGGACCCTCTCTACACCGTCGTGGCGAAGCTGGACAAGAAGTATCTCTAGGGGATAACCCGTTTCAGGGCGTCCAGCCAGCCCTTTTCTCCCTTGAACACGTACGAGAGTCTAGCGATCTCGGCCTTACACCAACAAAATAATGAAGGTCTTGCGTATTATTGCGTCCGCCACTGCAGCTGATGTAGCAGAGAAAACGCGCAGCGTCGCTTAGCGAAACCGGCGATCAACCACAACATCAAGGTGGGATAGATTCCGCTCAGCCTAAACTTTTTTATCTTATCTCTCAGGTTAAGAGATGCTGAGCCACACGGAAAAGACTAGGTATATATGTCGGAAACCTGTATGGTTCAAACGTCTGGGAAGAAGAAAAATGACGACAGCGTACGACGTACCGGCTGACGTGCTGATAGACCGGCTCTCAGGGTACCTCAAGGAGAACGTTAGAGACATCCAGCCGCCTGAGTGGTCAGGCTACGTGAAGACGGGGAGCCACGTTGAACGGGCGCCTCAGAACCCCGACTGGTGGTACGTTAGGAGCGCATCCATCATACGAAAGCTCTACATGAACGGCCCAGTAGGAGTCTCGAGGCTCAGGAAGGAGTACGGTGGGAGGAAGAGGAGAGGAGTCAGGCCCGCCCACTTCGCCAAGGCAGGCGGCAGCATCATAAGGACTATGCTTCAGCAGCTTGAACAGGCGGGCCTCGCCCAGAAGGAGGGCGTCAAGGGCAGAACGGTCTCCGGGAAGGGGCGCAGCCTTCTAGACGCCATGAGCACCCAGATAAAGAGAGAGCTGGACAGGGAGAGTCCGGAGCTCAAGGATTACTAAGTGAAAGTCGATGTCTTCAGACGAGGAGCTTGAGAGGCTAAGGCAGCAGCGGATGGCCCAGCTTCAGGCTCAGCGGGCCAAGCAGGAGGATGCCGCGCAGGCACAGCAGGAGGCCGAGACCCAGAAGCAGGGCATCCTCCGCAAGATCCTCACACCTGAAGCGAGGCAGAGACTGACGAACGTGAAGCTCGTTCAACCCGAGTTCGCGGCTCAGATGGAGCTGCAGCTCATACAGATAGCGCAGACGGGGCGCGTGGCTCTGCCGATCACAGACGAAGCTTTGAAGAGGCTGCTCACTCAGATACAGAGCCAGCAGACAAAGAGGGACATAACCATTAGGAGAGTATAGGAAGATGGCACGAAACAAGCATCTCGCGTACAAGCTCCGCCTCGCGAAGGCGGGGAAGGCAAAGAAGTCGGTGCCCGCCTGGATCATCGCCAAGACCAGGGGCCAGGTCCGGTGGAGCCCTAAGAGCAGAAGGAACTGGCGTACCGGGAAGCTGCGTCTCTAGGAGGAGTCGGTTTTGTCGGAGGAGGAGAGAGTTTACACGGTCCCTCTTGGAAGGGCCTGGGCTGCCCAGGGCTACAGGAGGGCGGAGAAAGCCGTGACGCTGCTCAGGAAGTTCGTGGAGCGCCATATGAAGCCCACCGAGGTGGTCATCGACCCCTCGGTCAACGAGCGCCTCTGGGCCAGGGGAATCAGGAACCCGCCGCGTAAGATCCGAGTAAAGATGACCAAGGACGATGAGGGCGTCGTCGTGGTGGAGCTGGCGGAGGCTGAGCAGTGAGCGCCAAGGTTTTCAGGGTCAAGGGCGAGATCATGAAGAAGCATTTCTTCGAGCCCCTGACCTTCGACAAGCTGGTGTCGGCTTCCAAGGAGGAGCACGCGGTGGAGAAGGTCTACAGCGAGATGGGGAGCCGCCACCGCGCCAAGCGTCACCAGATCACCATCAATAGCGTAGAGGAAGAGCAGCCAGAGGAGTAGCCGTTGAGCCAGCAGGAGAAGGAGAAGCAGCTGAGGCGCCTCGTCACCGAGATGAGGCTGATGGAGGGCTCCGTCGAGGTGCTCAACCAGAGGCTTCAGCTTCTAGCCGCCTCCATATCTGAGCTTCGGCTGGCGCAGGGCTCGCTCAGGGACCTCAAGGGCATCGAGTCCGGGAACCCGCTCCTCGTCCCCGTGGGGGGAGGCGTGTTCATGGACGCCCAGCTCGGCGACATCAGCAAAGTCGTCGTGGGTGTAGGAGCCGGCGTCTCCGTGGAGATGGAGTACGAGGAGGCCGTCGAGGACATAGGCGAGCGGCTCCAGGAGATGGAGCAGGCGCAGGGCTCCGTCCAGCAGCAGCTGGGCCAGATCCTCGCCCAGCTAGAGTCCCATCAGGGAGTGGCGGAAAGGTTATCAATGGAGATCCAGAACGCCATCCAGGGTGCACAGTAGTGTTCGAGAAGCTCCGCCAGGGACTCAAGGGCATAGTCAACAGGATCAACAGCGCCGGGCTGACGGAGAAGGATCTGGACCCGATACTGTGGGACCTGCAGCTTCAGCTCATCGGCAGCGACGTCTCCGTCGAGGTCGCGGAGAAGGTCTGCAGCGAGCTCAAGGAGAGGCTTCTCGGCGAGGACGCGCCCAGGTTCGGGGACAAGTCCAAGCTTGTCCATGACTCTCTCAAGGCTTCGCTTGAGTCTGTGATGGGCGGCTCGGGCAGGGTGGATCTGCTCAAGCTCTTGGCCGAGGCCAAGGAGAGGGGCGAGCCCTACGTCGTCATGTTCATAGGAATCAACGGCACGGGTAAGACCACCACCATAGCTAAGATGGCTAGGCTGCTCATGGACAAAGGGTTCACCGTCGTACTAGCCTCCGCGGACACCTACAGGGCGGGCGCCATCGAGCAGCTCGAGGAGCATGGGCGTCGCCTCGGCGTCAGGGTCATAAAGCACAGGTACGGCTCCGACGCTGCGGCTGTGGGCTTCGACGCCGTCGAGCACGCCAAGGCCCGAGGCGTCGACGCGGTGTTGATCGACACCGCTGGGCGCATGCAGACGAACCGGAACCTCATGGACGAGCTCCAGAAGATGAAGCGCGTGGTCCAGCCAGACCTCACCATAATGATACTGGACAGCCTCATAGGCAACGACGCCACGGAGCAGGCCATGACCTTCAACGAGCGCGTCGGGTTCGACGCCGCGGTGCTGACCAAGGTCGACGCAGACGCCAAGGGGGGGAGCAGCCTCAGCGTCAGCTACCTGACGGGCAAGCCCGTCATCTACGTGGGCGTCGGCCAGGGGTACAAGGATCTGCAGCCCTTCGACGCGGATTGGTTCGCGGAGAGGCTTCTCGAAAATACGTAAGCTTTAACTATAGACTATTGTCTGATAGGGTGGAAACGATGGGGCTTAACGAGTTCTTCCAGAACGCGGACAGGCTGATGAGGACCCTCACGCGGCCGGACTGGGATACCTACTGGATGAGCATCAAGATAGTGTTCGCCGGAATAGGCTTACTGGGGGCGATCGGTTTCCTCGTGAGGCTCATCTCAGTCACGCTGCAGGGCGGAACCGGCGTATAGCCAGCTATACAAGTTTCCAAGGGTTTTACTCGATGTCCTTGTTGTACGGGTACTTGACGTAGAAAAGGTATATCAGGACGATCATGAACCCGACCGCAACCGCGAAGACCTCCTCGAACTCGAAGATCAGCAGCGAAAGATCGTGGGTCTCTGTCATGACCAGAGACCTCAATGCTGACAGATATCCCACGTCATTCACCTTTAAACCATATTCCATGGCCGCGTTTTATATGTGTTCCCAAAACGGCATCTTTCAGCAATATTAATATCTCTGCGCCATACAAAGCATGGTGCATCGGGCGTGGTCTAGTTGTCCGAAAGAACCATGAGAACATCCCTATACGCGGTGAAGGTCACCAACGGCCAGGAGCGCACGGTAGCCCTGATGCTCTCTGACAAGGCGAAGGTGGAGGGGCTTCCCATTGTGGCCATACTGGCGCCGGCGGAGCTGAAGGGATACATAATCGTCGAGGCCGAGAGGCCCCACATAGTGGATGAGCTCATCAGGGGGATGCGCCACACGCGTGAACGCGTGCAGGGCACCATCAGCCCGGAGGAGGTGGACCACTACATCGAGACCAGGCCGGTGGTTGAAGGCTTAGAGGAGGGGGCCCTGGTCGAGGTGATAGCCGGCCCCTTCAAGGGGATGCAGGCCCGGGTCGTGAGGGTTGACGTCGGCAAGGAGGAGGTCACCATCGAGATACTTGAGGCCGCGTTCACACTGCCTATCACGGTACACGCTGACTACGTGAGGGAACTGAAAGGAGTGAATATGTAATGGTAGAGAAGACTTTCAACTTCATCGTCAACGGAGGCAAGGCCACGGGCGGCCCATCGGCCCCGCGCTGGGCCCCATGGGCGTCAACATCATGGCCATCGTCAACGAGATCAACGAGGAGACGGCGGAGTACGACGGGCTCCCGGTGCCGGTGGACGTGATCATCGACACCGACACCAAGGTGTTCTCGGTGAAGGTAGGCATGCTCACCACCTTCGCGCTGATCAGCCAGGCCACGGGAATCGAAAAAGGGTCTGGTGAGCCGAACACCAGCTTCGCCGCTGACCTCACCTTCGACCAGCTCATCGGCGTCGCCAAGAAGAAGCGTGAGGGGATATACGCGGCGAGCATGAAGGCCGCTGTTCGGGAGGTGCTAGGCACGTGCCAGAGCGCCGGCGTAACCGTCGACGGCCGCCACGCCAAGGAGGTTCAGGACGCCGTCCTCGCCGGCGAGTACGACGAGCAGCTGGCGCAGGCCGAATAAACCTTTATAACCTATCTCTGGTGAGAAAGAGAGGAACCATCAATGTCTCTCCCAAGGAAACAGATACTTGAAGCAGTGGCTGAGGCGAGGGAGGCAGCCCCGGCTCGGAACTTCGAGCAGAGCTTCGACCTCGTGGTCAACCTGCGGGAGCTCGACATGAACAGGCCTGACAACAGAGTCAACATCCGGCTCCAGCTCCCCAACGGGGTCGGCGCCCGGAAGGTGCTCGTGTTCGCCTCGGGCGACCTCGCGCTGAGAGCGAGGAGGGCAGGAGCGGACGCGGTGGTAGA
>CAYPNN010000126.1:0-5519 GCA_964412065.1 uncultured Candidatus Bathyarchaeia archaeon | reverse complement strand
GCTATATTCCAACGTAGAACTGTGTTAGGCGGTGGCCTGTCTCCTCGGCTGAGATGAGCCCCGGGAGGTTATGGGGGGTCGGTGTTTGGAGCGTATTCCTTTTTTTTCGTCTAGAGGTATATGCGAAATTGTTTCGTATCGGGGTACATCCGAAAAATTTCGTCTAAGGGTTTAGTCGAAATAATGTCGTGTAAAGGTTTAGACGAAATTATTTCGTCTAAGGGTTTATACGAAATCATCATCCACCCGAAACATAGAGACCATCGCACCGTAATACTCTGCTAACTCCTTTACGGCGCTTGACGCTCTCATTGGGCCAAGGAAAACGCTGTACTGGATCATCTCTCCTCCCAGGGTCCTCAGTATCTCCTGGAGGTTGTGATAGAATCTTCCGACGGGCTGCTCGTCTCTGAAATCATAGCAGACTATCCAGTCTGCCTCCTCCTGTTCTTCTTTTAGACTCTCGATGATTTTCTGGGCGACGCTTTTCCTGCCCATCCCGATAACGGATGTACCCTTATACGAAATTATTTCGACTGCACCCCGATACGAAAAAAATCAGGGACAGCGAAAGAGAACACAAATGGGGAGCCTAGAGATGCTCCCTGAACCATCGGAGAATATGCCGTAGCCGCTCCTCACGGTGCCTGGGCTTCCCGCCCCTGCTGAGCTCGTGGTTCTCGCCGGGGAAACGGACGAGCTCCGTCGGCACCCCGTTGAGCTTCAGGGCGGTGAACCACTGCTCCCCCTCAGCCATGGGGCACCTGTAGTCCTCCTCGCTGTGGATGATGAGGCACGGCGTCTCCACGCCGCCTGCGTAGTAGAGGGGGCTGTGCCTCATCTGCTCGACGAGGTCCTCACCCCAGTACGTCTTCCTGCCGCTGATGCTCTCGGGCTGCATGAACCCTATGTCGCTGACGCCGAACTTGCTCACCCAGTTGCAGATGCTGCGGCACGTCACCGCCGCCCTGAACCTGTCTGTGTGGCTGATGATCCAGTTGGTGGTGTAGCCGCCGTAGCTGCCGCCGGTAAGCCCGAGCCTCGTCTCGTCGATCCAAGGGTACCGCTTCAACGCCTCGTCGGTGAAGCCCATGAAGTCCATGTAGTCTACCTCGCCGTAGTGCCTCATCACAGCCATGGTGTAGGGCTCCTCGTAGCCCGCCGAGCCCCTCGGGTTGGTGTAGATGACGGCGTAGCCCTCGACGCTGAGGAGCTGGAACTCCTGGAAGACGCCGTCGCCGTAGACGCCGCGTGGGCCGCCGTGCATCTCCAGCACGCACGGGTACCTCTTGCCCTCCACCCAGCCGACCGGCTTGATGATCCAGCCGTCTACGACGCGGCCCAGCCGGTTGGTGAAGGTGAAGCGTTCGGGCTCCACGAGCTCCAGGCCGTTGAGAAGCCTGTCGTTGAACCTGCTGAGCCTCTTCTCCTCACCGTCCAGCAGATAGAGTTCGCAGGGCCGGGTGGCGGTCATCGCGTTGAACGCTATCTTCGCGCCGTCCCCGCTGACGCTGAAGCCGTCCACGACCCTGCCGTCTATGATCGTCTCCACGTCGCCGCCGTCCACGTCGACCCTGTAGACGTTGCAGTGCGGCGTGTCCGCGGTGAGGAAGTAGATGTGCCCTCCGTCGCCGCTCCACACGGCGCCCGGGTCGGGCGTGGAGACCCTCAGGTCGCTTCCGACGCCCATCCCGAGGCTCCTGTCGAAGGCTTCCGTCAGGCACCGTTTCTCGCCGCCGCCGCTCGGCATGAGGTACAGGTCGTAGTCCACGGCGAGCTCATCCGGCCTGTCGTAGCCGATGAACGCGATGGACTCGCCGTCTGGGCTGTGGCTTAGGCTCAGGATGGCGCAGTCGCCCCGGGTTATCTTCTCCGGGTCCCCGCCCTTCTCCTGAACCTTGTAGATGTCGCGGACCCTGCTTGTGTCCGCGTCGGGCTCCATGCTGGTTATGAACGCGATCTCCTTGCCGTCTGGGCTCCACTCGGCGTACTCCACGTCGTACATGCCGTCCGTGATCTGCTTGGGCTTCCGCCCCTCCCTGACGGTGAAGACGTGGGTTCTCCTGCCCTCGAAGAACCCTACGGCGTTGAACTTGTACCTGATCCGCTTGATCACCTTTACGTCGGTGTCCTCGGGCTTCTTCTCGGTCCATGCCCTGCTCGTGAACAGGATGTCCCTTCCGTTGGGCGCCCACACTGGGCTGCCTACGCCCTCCTCCGTATCCGCCACGAGGGCGGCCTCGCCGCCACGCAACGGTATCACGTAGAGCTGGTTCTTCTTCTCGGGCTCCCTGCCCCGGGACAGGAATAGGAGCTTGGAGCCGTCAGGGCTCCACCTGGGATAGGTGTCGCCGCCCGGGCCGTGGGTGAACTGTCTGAGGGAGCCGGTGTCGGTCTCCGCCAGCCAGATGTGGCGATCGTACCTGTCCTCCTCGTGTTCTATGGCGCTGAGGACGAACGCGATATGCGAGCCGTCCGGGCTTATCTGGGGGTCCGAGACGAACCTGAACCTCCGCAGGTCCTCGACCTTGATCCTGCGCTTAGCCATAAAGTATCGTGTATGATGAGGCGCATCGAAGTGTTAAGGCTTCAGTCTATGATAACCGGTTTCCACCGGAGGGTAAGAAGAAGGATTGGAGGAAGACTACTCTCTGAGCAGCCAGTAGAGGAGACCCTTCTGGGCGTGCATCCTGTTCTCGGCCTGGTCCACCACCACGGACTGAGGCGAGTCCATGACCTCGCTGGTTAACTCCAGCCCCCTGTGGGCTGGCAGGCAGTGCATCACGATGCAGTCGGGCTTGGCCTTCTTGACGAGCCCCGTGTTGACCTGGTAGGGCGGGAACGCCTTCATGCGCCTCTGCTTCTCCTCCTCCATGCCGGCGCTGACCCAGACGTCGGTGTAGATGACGTCGGCGTCCTTCACGCCCTTCGACGGGTCGTGGACCACCTTGACGCTGCCTTTGTTGCCCTCGACTTTCTCTAGGAGCTTAGGGCTGGGGCTGTACTGGGGGTCGTCGGGGCATACCACGGCTACGTTCATCCCCATGCTGGTGCACCCTATGACGGTGGACGCCGCCGTGTTGCAGCCGCCGTCGCCCACGTAGGCTATCTTCAGGCCGCCCAGGCTGCCCTTCTTCTCCTGGATGGTTAGTAGGTCGGCCATGTTCTGGCACGGGTGGTACAGCTCGGTCATGCCGTTGACGACGGGCACCGTCGCCGACGCCCCTATCCTCTCCATGGCCTCCTGTTTCAGCACCCTGGCCATGATGCAGCTGCTGTACCTGCTGAGCACGGCGACGCCGTCCTCCAGGGTCTCGCTCCTGCTGAACCCGCCCTCCGAGACGCCGTAGAATATGGCGTGGCCGCCTAGCCCGCTCATCCCTGCCTCGAAGCTTATCCTGGTGCGTAGGGACGGTAGCTCGAAGAGCATTATGAGGGTCTTGCCCTCCAGCGCGTGCAGGTACTTCTCGGGGCTGCTCTTTATCTCGTCGGAGAGGCTGAGCACCTCGCCCAGCTCCTCGCTGGATAGGTCGAAGTCGCTTAGAACGTGTTTCAAGTCACTCACTTTTAACTGATTCAGAGTTGAACATACCACTCCTCTGGGTTATATCGTTTACGGCATAAATGCCATGAAAACAAGCAACGTCGTTCCATTTGATGCATCCATATTTTGTCCCCCGGCCCCACCACGGGATGAGGCCCTGCCTCTCCAACCAGTAGATGAACAGCATCATGAACATGAACCCAACAAGTAAGACTGTGCCTTCCAACACGTCAGCCGGGTTGGAGAAGTCTCTCCCAATGAAGACGCTAGAAACGAGTATGGTGACGCTGGCGGCGTAGTAGGCTGCGGCTCTCCTGTTCAACCTAGGTATGGAGAAGGTTAGTTTCTATTTAAGGTACTTGTCGAACCACCTGAGGATGTGCCCGAACCGCTCCTCCCTGTGCTTGGGCTTCCCGCTCCTGCTCAGCTCATGGCTCTCCCCCGGGAACCTGACAAGCTCCGTGTCGACGCCCAGCTCCTTGAGGGCGACGAAGAACTCCTCGGCCTGCTGTATGGTGCACCTTAGGTCGTTCTCGCTGTGTATGAGCAGGGTCGGCGTCTTCACGTTCTCCGCGTACCTGATGGGGCTCTGGCTGAGGAGCTTGTCCTCGTCGCGCCACGGGTACCCCACGTTACCGGACTCGCCGTGCTTGTAGCCGAGGTCGCTGTAGCCGTGGTGGCTGTGCCTGTTGCATGTGCTGCGGCACGCCACAGCCGCCTTGAACATGTCGGTCTGGGTTATGATCCAGTTGGTTAGGTATCCGCCGTAGCTGCCGCCGGTGACGCCGAGCCTCTCCCCGTCGATGAAGCCGAACCGTTCGACGGCGTCCCGGGTGAAGCCCATCACGTCCCTGTAGTCGACGGTGCCGTGGCGGCCGTTCAGGGTCGCGCCGTACTCCTCGCCGTAGCCTCCGCTGCCCCTGGGGTTGGTGTAGATGACGCAGTAGCCAGCCGACGCGAGGAGCTGGAACTCCTGGAAAACGCCTTCGCCGTAGACGCCGAGGGGGCCGCCGTGGATCTCCAGGATAGTCGGGTGCTTCTCCCCCATCGTGTGGCCGACGGGCTTCATTACCCAGCCGTCTATCTCCGCTCCCTCCTCGTTGACCCACGTGTAGTGCTCAGGCTCGACGATGGTCAGACGTTTGAGGAGCCTGTCGTTGAACCTGGTTGCCCTCCTCTCCCCCTCTGCGTCCCTTACCCACATCTCGCATGGGTGTGTCGCCTTCATGGCGTTGTAGACGAGAACCGACTCGTCCCTTGAGAGGCTGAAGCCGTCCACGGATCGCCCGGAGGTGAGCTGGGTGACCTCGCCTGTCTCCTTGCATACCCTGTAGACGTTGGCTGTCGGTACCTCGCCTGTGAGGAAGTAGACGGACTCGCCGTCCCTCGACCACACCGGCCCCGGGCTCGGCGTCGAGACGCGGAGGTCGCTGCCTATTCCCCTGTCGATGCTCCTGTCGAAGCCTGCGGTTACGTTCCTGGGGGCTCCCCCCTTCGACGCAATGACCCATACGTCGTCGTTGGTGGCTCCGCGGGCGTGGAAGTCGTTGCCTATGTACGCGATCTCTGAGCCGTCCGGGCTCCATGAGGGTTCGCTCACGCTGTGGCTGGCCTCCGTGATCCTCTTCATCTCGCCGCCCCTGGACGGCATCAGGTAGACGTGCCTGACATGGGTCGTGTCGGCGTCCTCCTCTAGATTGGAGACCAACGCGATCTGTTTACCGTCCGGGCTCCACGCCGCGGCCTCCACGTCGATCTCGCCCTCGGTGAGCTGCTTCGGCTTCCTGCCCTGCCTCACCGTATAGAGGTGCACCCGCTTCCCGGCGAACACGCCTACGCCGTTGAGCTTGTACCATATGCGCTTCACGACCACCACGTCGGTCTCAGGCTTCTCCGGCGCCCATACGCGGCTCGTGAACAGGATGTCCCGTCCGTTGGGCGCCCACTGGGGGTTCATGACCCCGGTCTCTAGGTC
>CAYPNN010000125.1:0-5583 GCA_964412065.1 uncultured Candidatus Bathyarchaeia archaeon | reverse complement strand
ACCCTACTCAGGGTCTCGTAGTCCACCCCCAGCCGCGCCGTAACGCCTGGCCTGAAGTTCTCAAGCACGACGTCGCACTTCTCGGCGATCCTATGGAACGCCTTTGTGGCTTCCTCTTCCTTGAGGTTCAAGGTGATGCTCTTCTTGCCCCGGTTCAGGGACATGAAGTAGCTGCTCTCGCCGTCGATGTACGGGGGAAACGCCCTGGTGTCGTCGCCTCGCCCCGGTATCTCGACCTTGATCACCTCGGCACCTAGGTCGCTGAGGGTCATGGAGCAGAAGGGGCCGGCGAGGACGCGGGTCAGGTCAAGAACCCTGATCCCCTTGAGAGGCGGGTCTCCTTTGTTCGATGTCACGGAGAAAGATCAACAGGTTCCGCTTTTAGTGTTTGCCATGGAGACTTTTACGCTCACCGGACTAGACCCCTATGGTTTATATCCGGGTCGCAGCCCTATTGCGGGAAGGCGGAACCCGTGGAACGCAACGTACGAGAATACTACTTGATGATCGTCAGCGGCACCGTCACCATGCTATCCGGGGGCTTCGTGAATCCCGTATTCGCCCCCTTCGTTAGAAACGAGTTCACGGCGCCCATCCAGCTGGTGGGGCTAGCCGTCTCCGGCTACTTCTTCCTCAGGATGTTCACCGAGTTCCCCATCGGCGTCCTCAGCGACCGCATTGAGCCCAAGATGCCGCTTGTAGCGGGCAGGGGCCTCGCCGTGTTGGGCGCGTTCATCTGCTACCAGACTAAGAGCATCTGGCTCCTCATACTCGCGAGGCTCCTGTGGGGGGTGGGGGACGCCAGCTTCTTCTGCATCGGCATGAGCTACGTCTCTAAGCTGTTCACCTCCGAGAGGAGGGGCAGGGCCATGGGGTTCTTCCAGGCTGTTGAGATGGTGGGCAACCTAATAGGCCAGACCCTTGGGGGCATGGTTGCCGCCACCTACGGGCTCAGGATCAACTTCCTGGTGTGCACGGGTCTCGGGGTTACGGCTCTCCTCATGGTGTCGATGATCAAGGGTATGGACGGCAAGGCCAGCCCCGTCGACGCGGCGCCGAGCCTGATACCCACGAGGCAGGAGATGGTCCAGGTGCTCAACATGACCGTGATCGGGGCGTGCATCATCAACCTGGGCTGCATGGTCATCAACGCAGGGCTCCTGGGCACCATATTGCCCATCTACGCCACCGAGGAGCTGGGCTTCCCCCTGAACACCTACGCCCTCCTGGTCGCAGGGAGCACCGTGGGCAGCGTCGCAGGCAACCTGCTGGGAGGCGTCCTCTCGGATAAGATGGGGCGGAGGAAGATGCTGGCCGCCGGGCTTGTCGTTGGAGTTATCTCGTTGTTCGGTTTAACCATTTTCACAGGCTTCTACCCCCTGCTCGCGGTCATGTTCATGAGGGGGGTCTTCTGGGGCGTCGTCTACGGCGTCATCCCCGCCTTCATAGCGGACGCCGTGCCCGACGTTGTGCGGGGGAAGGCGATAGGCACCTTCAGGACGTTCATGGACATGGGCGGCCTGGTCGGCCCCATAGTCATGAGCACCTTCGTGGAGCTCGTCGGGACCCCCCTGGGCTACATCTACAGCTTCTACCTGGGCGTCGGCATAACAGCCGTGTGCCTCGTGATGGTGCTCCACCTCAGGGAGCCTGGCTCAGCCTAGGTTTATATGAACCGCCTCCAGACATTCTAACATGGCTAAAACTATCGGAGAGAAGATCCAGTCGGCGGACTGGAAGAGTGAGAAACATGTCCCGGTCATCGACTGCCCCGACAAGGTTAAGGCGGGGGAGTGGGTAGATGTCGCCGTCACGATTGGGAAGGAGATACCTCACCCCAACACGACGGAGCACCACATCCGCTGGATACGGGTATTCTACTCACCGGAAGGCGACAAGTTCGTCTACGACATAGGGCTGTTCGAGTTCAACTCCCACGGCGAGAGCGTGAAGGGACCCAACGAGGGGCCCGTGCACACTCACAGCATGGCTGAGTTCAGGTTCAAGGCTTCTAAGCCCGGCACCCTTCACGCGGTGAGCTACTGCAACATACACGGCCTCTGGGAGTCCAGCAAAAAGATAGCCGTGGAGTAACACTCCCCTTTTTCTATTCCCATTCTCGAGTTCATGTTGACATGGCTCATCTAGGACAAATGTGTCTAGGAAGCACTGGGAACACCTGTTCCTGATCGACCCTAATAAACAGCCGTTACATTAAATCGATAAAAAAGGGGTGAACTGTTTGAGCAAGAACATAGTGCACAGGGTGTCGGTGGATGTCGCCATGTTCCTGACACTGGCGTCTTCGCTGGTGAGCGGGATAGCCCTGTGGCTGGCGCTCCCCAGCGGCAGAAGAAGCGGCTACGAGACGTTCCTCGGCTTAGCGAAGACCTTTTGGGTTGGCTTCCACACATATGCGAGTCTAGTATTCGCTGTGGCGCTGCTTGTGCATCTGGCGCTGAACCTGAGGCTGTTCTCAAGCATGGTGAAGTGCATGCTCCGTGGGAGACGCTAGAAGGTCTTAACGTAGTATGAGAAGTTCTCCACAGGCTCCGCCGCGGCCCTCGGCAGCTCCATGTACGCCGCCTTCCTGTTCCCGTAGTTTGGCAGTTTACACGAGAAGAGCGTGTGCACGTCCCCTATTACGCTGTGGCCGTCCTCGCAGCTCTGGTGCCCCCTTATGAGCACCTGGACCCCGGCGGCGTCTAGGAACCTCCTCGCCACGTCAGGCCCGAAGAGGTACCCGACGCCTCTCACGCTCCCGGCTACACCCGGCTCGGGCATGGGGTCGTTCCACAGTATCTGGCGCAGGGTATCCGTCTCTGGGTGGGTTCTGTGGGCGTAAGCCACGTCGTTCAGGCTCTGCGACCCGACCGGTATCCCGCCGTGCAGTATCAGGGCCCTCCCCGGGATGATGGCGGCCGTGTACAGCTGATCCGCGAAGGCCCTGAAGCGCCCATACACGGCCTGGGACTCCTCGTCGTATAGCCTGTGGAGCACATAGGGGAAGTCGTGGGGGCTCACCCCCACGTCGCTGGGCCCCTCGTGGTTCCCCCTCAGCAGCACCACGTTACGCGGATACTCTGTGAGCAGCCTCGTGAGCGTGTACAGGGCCTCAACCTGCCCCGGCCCCCTGTCGATGTAGTCCCCCATGCACACCATGACCACGGGCTCGCCGTCCTCCGCCCGCTCCCTGAACCAGGTCTTCGTCAGTATATACCGGAGGGAGCTGTAGTCGCCGTGGATGTCCCCGACGATTATTGTCTCGCAACTGGGCAGGGAGACGAGCCTGCCTGTGACGCTGAACAGGGACGGCTGTGTCTCGTTCATCGTCTTCGTCGCGTCGTCGAGCAACTCTGCTAACTGCCCGGCGTCTGGGACCGACATCAGTTTGATGGTTTTGGCGCTGCATAATAAAGGTTAATGGAGCTGCCTGTGCTCGTTGACGTACTCCTCGACGTCTGCGAGGAGTTCCCTGCAGTCGAAGACGGCGCCGCCCTTGACGGTGTACCTGACGCCGCCTCCCTTGGTCACGGTGACGCCGTCCTCGCCGTACCTGTCGACCCCGGTGCCGTACATGACCTTGAAGTTGTCCAGTGGGTTGCCGTCCACCACGCAGAGGTCGGCGGGGGCGCCCTTCACGACGCCGAGGCTCCTCTCATCGTCTCCGAGGCACATGTGTGCGTTGGTTGTGGCTATCTTCACGACGTCGATGGGGTGGATGCCTGCCTCCTGGAGGAGCTCCAGCTCCCTGATGAGGGCGAACCCGAAGATCTGGTATATGAACGCGGTGTCGCTGCCCGCCGTCAGGGTTCCGCCGTTCTCGAAGAAGTAGCGTACGTACTTCATCCATATCCTGTACTTCTCCTTCCACGCGATCTCGTCGCTGGTCTTCCAGTCGAAGAAGTGGGTGGCGTGGCGGCCCGGCTGGGGGCTGAAAGCCTCCCAGAGTTGGCGCACCGTGTACCTCCTGTGCCAAGGCATGTTCTTCGTGCGCTCGTAGTCCCTGTGGGCCTCGTACACAACCAAGGTGGGGTCCCAGACGGTGCCGTTCTCTATCATCGTGTCCAGGACGTCCATGACGTCGTCCTCGTACTGGTCGGCCTCGTGCCAGATGTAGCCGTCGTACCTGAACCTGTCCACCTCGTCGCTGTAGTTGTAGTCGGGGGGGAAGTCCTGGCTGCCGGGGAGCACGGCCTGGGGGATGCCGTAGGTATGCTCTATGCTGATCTTGTCCAGACCCGCGTAGGAGACGTCCAGGGCGTCCAGCTCGCTGCTCTGGGCGACGTGGATAGCCACCCCGGCTGGCAGACCGGCCTCCCGTGCCCCCTCCGCCAGGAACTTAAGCATCTCTGGGGTGACGTGGGGCCGCGGGATTATCTTGATGCCGTCGACCCCCAGCTCCTTCAGCGTCTTCACAGCCATCCGGGCCTCCTCATTTGTGTGTGCCTCCTCCGGCCAGCTGCCCATGACCATCAGGTTCGGCGCCGTGATCTTGTTCTCCGCGCTCAGCCTCTTGTGCTCTAGGAGCTGCTCGTCTGTGCCGAAGCCGCATGTCCTTACGGTGGTTACGCCGTGGGCTAGGAGGAGCTTGTAGGCGTACTCGGGTCCCTCTGGGCCGCACTTGTCGTCGTCTATGTTTATGTGGACGTGCATGTCCACGAGGCCCGGGAGCACGTACATGCCCCGGGCGTCTATGACGCGGTCCCCCTCCGGCCTCTCAGGCTTGTACCTGTTGAGGCTGATGGTGTCCACGTTCACCATCTCGGCCACCTTTCCGTCCTCGATCAGTATGTCCACGGGGCCGTAGGGCGGCGTCCCCCTTCCGTTGACGAGCATGGCGTCCCTTATCACCAGGCGCCTGTACTCGACTCCCTTAGAACCAGACATGGATTCATGTTGCGTGTCGAGGGCTAAAACGTTTCTCTCGTACACAGGCTGGGTAAACGCCTGCCTGCTCCATTCACATTAATGTTTTTACATCGCAACATCGGTTTTAATGTGATACTATGAAGAAGATAGAAGGGCTGGAGGAGGCGTTCAAGGAAGCCAAGGCGGTGTTCCTTACCACTTTCGACAAAGACGGGAACGAGAACACCAGGGCGATGACCAACTTCAACGACGACCCCTACAGCGTCATGTGGTTCCCGACCGAGAAGGGCACCCAGAAGGTGAAGGACATCGAGGGCAACCCGAGGGTGCTCCTGACGATCCCTTGCGACGAGCGCGGGGCGTTCTACGAGATCGAGGGAGAGGCCGAGTTCGAGGACCCCGAGGTCGTGAAGGAGAAGTGGAAGTGGTGGTACCTCTCTTGGAGGCCGACCCAGAGAAGGAGGTTCTGGTTCCCTCGGACGATGGACGACCCAAAACGCGTCATAATAAACATCCACCCCAAATCCGTTAAGATCGTCGACGCCTCAAAGTAGAGAGACAGGCTGGGCACCAGCGATCCTCTCCAAAGCATCATTGTTAGACGGATCAGGCGTCCAGACGCTTCCCGGTGTCCCATAAAAATCAAATTCCAGTGAACATATTCATTTCAAACAGACGGTTGCCGCGTCCATGAGTTACTACGAGGAGCTA
>CAYPNN010000124.1:0-5614 GCA_964412065.1 uncultured Candidatus Bathyarchaeia archaeon | reverse complement strand
CTCAGGGTCACCATCAAGACCAGCTACGGCTCCGTTGAGGTGAGCGGCGAGTCCCCGGAGGAGGTGCTGGAGGGCCTCGGCTGGCTCACACGTGAATATATCTCTCAGATAAACGAGGTAGCCTCTGAGGCCGCCGCCGATGCCGAGGACGGCCTGAAGGGCATAGTGAGGGTCGAAGATGAAGGCCCGACCATCGTCTCCCGCGAGGAGCTGTCCCACTACGAGGCCATAGGGCTCATCCTATACGCGACGGAGAACCGCGAGGCCACCAGTAGACAGATCAGGGAGCGGCTCGTTTCCAGCGGTAAGAAGGTGACCGTAGCCGCGAGGCTCCACGAGATGAGGAACCGTGGCCACGTCTTCAAGCCGGACAACAAGGGAAGCATGCACAGGCTCACGGCTAAAGGCGTGAAGTGGATCGAGGAAGACGTGTTAAGGCGGCTCCGCGACTCGGATTAGCTACTTGGTCCTCTTCTCGTAGTCCTGGTAAAGCTCAACGGTCACCCTGAGGAGGGAGAGCAGTATCTTCCTGCTGTCGCACATGTAGGTGCGCTCCCTGAACACGTTGCGCTGTATCAGCCCCTTGTCCAGCAGCTTCGCCACGGCCCTCTCCGCAGCCTTGGGTGTGAGTTCCAGCTCACCGGAGAGCTCCTTCACTGTCATCGTCTTACCTGTCTCTAGCAGGTGATGGAACACTATAGATTGACTCGGGGCCCTCTGCAGGTTCAACAGGTTATCGGTTAGCTCCTTTAACTGCCCCATCTGTTCCTCCGACATCTCTTCCACACCTATTTTCCTAGCCGCACTTAAAGGGAGTTGGTTGAAACCTGGGTCAACCACTTTTTATGTCTTCACCACACGAAAAGACCGGAGAGACGTGTGAAAGTGGGCAGGTAAGCCGTTTCTCCCTAAACATCTTAACCCTTGAACAGCTTCATCAGCACGTCGTAGGACGTTGTGGACGCAACGTAGCCCTCCCCCGTGTTCTCCACGAGCCCCTTCTGTTTGAGCTCCGCGAGCCTGGCCCTGACGCTGCTACTGTTCTCCCCCAGCGCCCTCGCTATGTCGATGGGCTTCATGGGACTGTCCTTGAAGGTGAGGTAGACAAGTATCTTGAAGGCCGAGGTCTCCGGGTCGAGTTCCTTGAGCGCCGTCTCCATTTCTACACCTCGAAGTACTTTACCAGCAGTTCCTTGAGTATTGGGCCCAGCTTATACTTGTACACTCCCCGGCTCACCCTCTCGACGAGCTCCTTGTTGTTGAGGTTGAAGAGCGCTATGTTCACGGCGTTGACAGTGAGCCCCAGCCTCCCAGCTATCTCCTGCGAGGTCATGGGTTCACCGTTCTCGACGAGGCAGAGAAAGACCTCTCTTTGGCTGTCCGCTCTCCTAAGCCCCTCAAGCTCCTCGGAACCCACTCGCCGGACCCCCCGGACTCTACTTGCTAATTGAGTATAAATGTGAGACGATTTCCGTGAAGGGGACGAGGGACCTGTAGCTCCCGTCGTCGAGCTGCTCGACGTACCCCTTATCCAGAAGCGTCCTCAGTGCAGGTCTGACGCTCCCCGGGGATATCTGTGTCTCCTCTGAGATGTCCACCGGGCTGGATTGCCCCCTGAAGGCTAGGTATGTGAGGACCTTGAACTGCACCGTTGTCGGGGAGACGTCTTTCAGGACCTCTTCAAGTAGATCGGTCACCTGTTGGCCGCCTCCTCGAGGGCCTCCACCCTTTCGATGAGATCGAGGAGGATGCCGGGTATGCTCGGCGCGTAGGTTCCGCGGCTCGGGCGATCGAGGAATCCATCCTCGGCGAGCTTGGCGAAAGCAGCCTTAACCGAGTTGTAGTTGGCGTCCAGCTTCTCAGCCATTTCGCTCGGCCCAAGCGTCGGGTTCCTCAGGAACTCCTTGAAAATCGTGTCTTTCAGGCTTTGTTTCGAAGACATTTTACTAGTTGACATGTTTGTTTCAATGTTCTTATTAACTTTCCTTTTGGGGTTTGGTCGGATTCGCATTTATTTTGATCGATACGCGAGCGTATTAATTTCTCTATATATAAATAGAATGGCGTTTTTCGGAAATTACGCTCATGGTGATCATAAGCTTAATATATCGAGGAAAAAAAGTGTTGTACGTAGACGGTTTTCAAGGAACGTGTGGTGAAGGTGCTCGCGTACAAGGAGAAAAGCCAGCTAAACGCCGCCATGGAGACGCGGGCGTCGACACCGAACCTCAGCCTCTCCCTGAGGAACCTGCTGCTCACGGAGATAACCAGCGACATACTGGAAGAGGGTCCCCACGTCAAGGAGCTGGCGGCCAAGATACGCTCCGAGGACACGTTCTACTCCCTCAGGAAAAGAGAGGCATACAGGAGGGTGACGGGAGTGGACGCGGGGAGCCAGCTAATACCACTCGCCTCGAGGCAGTACGCGGTAATAGGAGCCATGGCGTACTCGCTCCACGACGGGCGTAGGTTCTTCCTGCAACCAGAGTCCCTCTCCAAGCCGTACAGTCTAGCCGGGGACAGGTTCCCAAGCACGGTGAACCTACGCCGCGAGGCCAAGCTATTCGAGACAGCCACAAGGTTTCTGGAGGAACATGGTGGACCCGAGCTGCTGCTCATCGACGGGCCGCTCGCCTTCAGCAACGTTTGGAGGAACGCGGGCCGAGAGGAGGACAGGAGGAGGCTCATCGACGCTGTGAAAGGACTCCTAGAGAAATGTAGGCGATTGGGGGTCGTCGCCGCGGGCGTCGTGAAGCGCCCAAGCGCACGGTACCTGGTCCACTATCTTGGGCTCCAGGATGACACCGATCTGCCCGACAGCTTCCTCATGCTGCACGTCCTCGAGCCGGGTCAGAGGACGGACATATTCTCGGCTAGGACGGCGATGAGGATGGCTTCCAGGGGATCTGGATTCATGGACGCGGTGGAGGAGCCCATCTACTCGTTCTATGCCCGCCTGACGGGGGAGTGGAGCATCCCGCCTATCCGCATAGACCTCCCCGCTTTCTGCCTCAGCGAGATCGACGACGTGGCTGACTACTGCTACTCAACGAGCCTGTACAGCGGCGTACCCCTCGCCATAGTGAAGGCCGACGAGGAGGTCAAGGTGACGAGGAGGTTCATCAGCGACGTCTACAGCGAGATAGTGACGAGGGTCGGGAGGGAGGTGGGGGAGGTCTCGCAGCTGGCGCCGTACTGGGGTGAGGGAGAATGGATGGGAGTCTGAGGGTCGGCCACACATACAGCCCCACAGGCGAGTACGGCATAAACCAGATAACCGTACTTCTGCTCCGAGGCTACGAGCTCGCCAAGGGAGACCTCGTCTACATCGAGCACCCGAAGAACGGCTGCCCCGTGGTCTACCAGGTGACCCGCGTCTACCCCCATAAACGGGTCAGGGAGTACGAGGAGGCGCTGCTGAGGGACGGTCGAGTCATAACGGATTTCGAGGACAGCACCCTCCATGCCCAGGCGTATCAGTGGGGCTGGATGGACGACGGCGGCAGCCTGAGGCCCCTCAGGTACCCCCTGCCCCCGAACACGCCCGTCTACGTCGCCGAGAGGGAGATAGTCGCACGGTTCACGAAGCCCAACGGCGACTGGAAGCTCCTCCTAGGATCGGACCCCAGCACAGACCTCGACGTCGAGCTGGGCCTCTACAGCCTCATCCGGCAGAGCTGCCTCATCTGCGGCGCCGTGGGCACAGGCAAGACCACCACCTCGGTGACCATGGTGGCGAGGGCGGCTTCGGCGGAGCCCCCCGTCCGTTTCTTCATAGTCGACAAGGACGGCGAGTACAGCAGCCTGTCCGAGCAGCTAGGCTCCGACAAGGTGCTCAAGGTGCCCTGGAGCAGGTTCTTCCAACCAGGCGACGTGCCGTGGGAGGACTACATCGCCGAGTTCGGGTGGCAGAGGACCTGGTGGAACTCCAAGATACTGGTGCATGCGCTCAAGATACTCTACGCGCAGGCGGAAGCCGTCACCAAGGTCAACCTCAGGCAGGCCGTCGGCTGGGTGAAGCCGGACAAGATGGGGTTCAACAAGAAAGACGAGGAGTTCGAGAGCTACAGGCAGCAGGTGGTGAACGCCGTCTCGGGCAGCAAGTTGATACCGGACGGCGACATGGAGCCCCTAGACTCCGTGGACCTTCTGAAGGACCGCTACGTGGTGCTGATGGACCTCAGCCAAGGCAGGGACACGTGGAGCCAGAGGCAACTGGTCGTCGCCCAGGTGCTCAGAAGGATATTCGGAGAGGCCCTCGAGAACAGAGGGTTCGGCTGCATCGTCGTGCTCGAGGAGGCCATGTACTACGCGCCCCAGCGAGGCGTCTTCGAGATAGGGGAGAAGGACAGCAGAGGCAAGCTGCTGGGCGTCATCAAGGAGATAGCCACCAACGGCGGCCGCAACGGCGTCGGGCTGTGGATAGTCACCCAGAGGCTGAGCACCGTGGAGAAGACCGTCGTCACCCAGTGCGCCAACAACGTGATATGCCACAGCCTCGAGGACGTCGACAAGGCCAGGATAGCCGAGATCATGGGGAACGAGTTCGCCGAGCTCATAGGAAACCTGCCTCCCGGGGAGGCCATCGTAAAGGGCACCGCCCTCAAGTGCAGGTTCCCCATATGGGTCAAGGTGCTGCCTGAGCTTTACCCCGCCTCGAGCCTCAGCACACCCATGAGCCGCTTCATCCACATGGAGATGGCGGGACGTGAGACGCCTCCTCTGGACGACTAACATATATCCTCCGCGGCTCAATCATGAGACGGTCGTCATGTCCCATAGGCTGTACCCCAGCAGACCCATCGTCGGAGTGGGCGTCCTCATAGAGGAGGATGGGCGTTACCTGCTCGTCAAGAGGGCGGCTGAGCCAGACGCCGGTCTATGGTCCATACCCGGGGGCCTCATAGAGGTGGGGGAGAAGGCCGCGGACGCCGCCGTCCGAGAGGCCCTGGAGGAGACGGGGCTCAGAGTCGAGATCCTTGACCGGGTCGACGTGGTGGACAAGATAGTCCGGGACATCGACGGAGACGCGAGGTACCACTTCATAATAATCGACTTCAACGCGAGGCCGCTGAGCGGAGAGCTGAGGCCCATGGACGACGCCCTTGACGCGGTGTGGGTGACGCCCGAGAGGTTCACCGAGTACGAGCTGACCCCCACGCTGGTGGAGCTGCTGAAACGTATGGGGATCTACCCCGAGCCCTAGAGCTCTGGTCGCCTAACCTTCTCGCTGAGGAACTCCTCTACCTCTTTCATACGTTGGAGGGCGTCTATGGTTCTAGGGTTCATGTAGGAGAGCTTGCCGTCCTCCATGATGAGGTAGATCACGAGGTTCTTGTCCACCTGGGCCACCTTCCGTTGGTCCGGGCTCTCGTACAGGTCGTAGACGGTGCCGAGGCTCGATGTCATCTCGCCTATCTTCCTCCAGCTATCTAGGTCGGGTATCTTCTCCACGGCCAAAGCGTCCGCCCTAAGATTCGAGTCGGACATCTCTTATTTTATGATTATATATCAGGGCTCCATTTTCGGTGGCTCCCGCCGCGTTGTACGCGTTATTATTATAAGATCAGCGAGCATTCACCATTACTGTGTGAGACATGGTAAGCGCGTCACG
>CAYPNN010000123.1:0-5623 GCA_964412065.1 uncultured Candidatus Bathyarchaeia archaeon | reverse complement strand
AAACCCACCGCCCCGGCCTCCACGCAGGCCCTGAGGGGCAGCCTGTTGGGGCCCAGCACTATCTTCCCCTCGACGCCCAGCGACTCAAGGTCCGAGGCTGCCTCCACGGCGACCAGCTCCCCCTCCGCCGAGCCGCTCGGGGTCATGGGCAGCGTCAGCGTCGGCACATCCTTCGCCGCGGGCTCACGGACTCTGAGGCTGGACCCGCCGACCTTGCAGCCCTGAAACGTGAAAGGCTCTAGGTGCGGGTCGCCTAGACCGTACTCCTCGTAGACGCCCAGTATATGCTCCGCGGCCCCCCGGTTTTCCTCCGTGCCGGCGAACCTGCCGCCGTAGTCGTCGCACAGGGTCGTCAGGTTCTCGAGGGGCTGCGTGCTGGTGTACGCCTCCCCGATGATCCTCCTCTCCACCTCGTTGAGCATATGATGGATCATGGGTCATGGGGGATTTTACGTTTCCCATCGCCCACGGCGAGGCTGCGATAATCTTTTTAACAAACCGGTTGCCCTTTGACTCGACTTGCAGCCGCTCCGAGAGATCATAGACCTGTTGCTGGAGAAGGAGGAACCAACCAGGGACGACCTGGAGTACGCCAAGTTCCAGGTGACCCGGAAGCATAACCTCGGCAGGATCCCGGGCAACTCTGAGCTCATCAGACTGCTCAACGCGGACGAGCGGGATAAGCTGATACCCGTGCTGAGGCGCAAGGCCACGAGGGCGCTCAGCGGCGTCAACGTCGTCGCGGTCATGACCAAGCCCATGGCTTGCCCCCACGGCAGGTGCGCCTACTGTCCAGGCGGCCCCGAGATGGACAGCCCCCAGAGCTACACAGGCCACGAGCCGGCCGCCATGAGGGGGATCCAGAACGGCTTCGACCCTTACAGCCAGGTCAGGAGCAGGATGGAGCAGCTTGAAGCCATAGGGCACACGGTGGACAAGATCGACCTCATAGTCATGGGCGGCACCTTCCCAGCAGGCCCCAGGGACTACCAGGAGTGGTTCGTCAAGGGCTGCCTCGACGCCTTGACTGGGGCGGAGTCCAGTTCGCTGGCGGAGGCGAAGCGGCTGGCCGAGACATCCACCATCAGGAACGTCGGCATAACCTTCGAGACGCGGCCAGACTGCCTCACCGAGAACGACGTAGACGGCATGCTCGATCTGGGCGTCACCCGAGTCGAGGTGGGCGTCCAGAACGTCTACGACGACATCTACAGACTCGTCGAAAGAGGCCACACGGTCCAGGACGTGGTGGAGGGCACCCGCCGCCTCAAGGACTCGGCGCTCAAGGTATGCTACCACATGATGCCAGGCCTACCAGGGTCAAGCGTTCAGCGGGACCTCGACGGCTTCAGGCAGATATTCACTGACCCGCGCTACATGCCCGACATGCTGAAGATATACCCCACGCTGGTGGTAAAGGGCACCAAGCTCTACGAGTGGTGGAGAAGCGGCGACTACGAGCCCCTCACCACCGAGCAGGCAGTGGAGCTGGTCGCCCGGGTGAAGGAGATGGTGCCGCCTTGGGTCCGCATAATGAGGGTGCAGAGGGACATCCCCCTCCACCAGATCGCGGCGGGCGTCGACAAGAGCAACCTCCGGCAGCTGGCCCAGGAGAGGATGCGGGAACGCGGCTCCATGTGCCGCTGCATAAGGTGCAGGGAGGCGGGGCACCGATCGAGGGAGGGCGTGGAGCCCGAGAGCCTCGAGCTTGTGCGCCGAACCTACGAGGCTTCCGGCGGTGAGGAGAGCTTCATAGGCGTCGAGGACACCAAGAACGACGTCCTCGTCGGATTCATTCGGCTGAGGATACCCTCTGAGCGTACCTTCCGTCCAGAGATCACTCCGTCCACCGGCATCGTCCGCGAGCTCCACGTGTACGGCAGGATGACGCCGGTGGGGCTCGATGGATACGACTGGCAGCACATGGGCTGGGGCGAGGCGCTCATGGAAGAGGCCGAGCGCATCGCAGAGGAGGAGTACGGGATGGACCGCATGGTTGTCATGAGCGCCCTCGGCACCAAGGAGTACTACGGGAGGCTCGGCTACGCATGCGACGGCCCCTACGTCTCCAAGCCTCTATGAGAACCGTTTTTATCCGCGCAGCGCCCAATACTGTTGATCGCCGACGTGTACATAGTCGTATACCACTACAAGATACCCATCGACAAAACCATAGACTACTTCAAGCTGGAGAAGAAGGCCATAGAGGCCTACCTGGAGAACGGCTGCGTGAAGGTGGAGATATACAGGGACGCCGAGGACCCACAGAGGTGGATGGAGATAAACAGGTTCCGCGACAAGGAGCACTACCTGCAGGTGGCCTCCACCCTCAACGACGATCCAAGGATCAGCCAGTTATTCGAGGAGTTCCAGGAGCTACTCGGCGACGCAGAGTACGAGCCAGACAAGAAAGAGTACTTCCACATGATCTAGTCTAGGCCGAGGACGCCCCTGATCTCGGCCCAGGCACACTGCACGAGCCCCCTACCACAGTTCGGGTCGTCTTGACAGCAACCCCTGTTGAACACAACATATAGGGCCAACCCCGTCATGGCTGCTACAATCTTTATGCTGGCAATCATTTCACTCAACGCGATTAATCAACACGACAACGATATTTACCCTCCTCAAACCCTTTACTGAAAAGCAACTATCCAAGCTGAATCCCCAGCATCGATTTTACAGGGAAACCGTGTTGCTCATGGTCACATGGTTCACGTGACCACGCCAATTTTTAAACCGATGCGCTGTTACGTTCTCTGGTTCACATGAGCGAGGACAAGCTTCCTGGGTACCGAGGAGAACTGCGTTCAGCCCTCGAAGAGGTGAGGGCCGAGATAGGCGACAGGCTGGAGGTGACAGTGAACGACCAGCGGTACACGGGTAGCCTGATGCCTCGCGTCGAGAGCTACGACGACTGGCACCTCATACTCAAGCTCAAGTCGGGGTACAACATCGGCCTCGCCCACGGCGAAGGCATGAAGATAAGGAAGGTGGGCGTGGCGGAGAAGCCCGAGTTCAGGCCCCCGCCCCTCCCCGAGGCCGAGCCTGGTCTGCCCAGAGTGAGCATCGTCAGCACAGGCGGCACCATCGCGAGCAGGGTGGACTACGTCACGGGGGGCGTCGTCTCGGCTATGACCAGTCGCGACCTTCTGGGCATAGTGCCCGAGCTGGTCGAGGTAGCCGACGTGGACGCGGACATCCTCTACAGCGTGTTCAGCGAGGACCTCACCCACAGGGAGTGGGAGGGCATGGCCGAGCGAGCGTACGAGAAGATCAACGCGGGCGCCGACGGCGTCATAATCACCCACGGCACCGACACCATGGGCTACAGCGCCGCGGCCCTCAGCTTCGCGTTGCAGGACCTGTCTGTCCCCGTGATATTCGTCGGCAGCCAACGCAGCAGCGACAGACCTAGCAGCGACAACGCCACAAACCTCATAGGCGGCGTATACACGGCGGCGTACGCCCCCTTCGCCGAGGTGGTGGTGGGGCTCCACGAGACAACGTCTGACAACAGCATCGTGTACCTCAGGGGTACCAAGGTCAGGAAGTGCCACACCAGCAGCAGGTACGCTTTTCAGCCCGTGAACGACTGGCCCATCGCCCGCTACATCGACGACAGGCTGGAGATTATCAACGACAGGTACAGACCCCGGCAGCCAAGCGAGCCCCGGCTGCTGAACCGCTTCAGCGACAAGGTCAGCCTCGTCAAGTTCCACCCCGACTTCAACCCTGCGCTCCTCGACTGGCTCATCGCCGACGGCGTCAGGGGCATCGTAATCGAGGCGACGGGCCTCGGCCAGGTGTGCAAGGACCTGTGGTCGGCCATCGACAGGGCGCGGAAGGAGGGCGTCATCGTGGCCATAACGAGCCAGTGCATCTGGGGGCGCGTCCACCTCAGCGTCTACAGCAACGGCCGGGAGCTGGTGGACAGGGGCGCTGTGCCGCTGGAGGACATGCATCCAGAGACGGCGTACGTGAAGCTCAAGTGGTGCCTCGGCCAGACCGACGACGTGGAGGAGGCGAAGAGGCTGCTCCTCACCGACCTCGTGGGCGAATTCAACCCGCGGACGCCGTACCTGGAGGGAACGTGCTGATGGACTACATGAAGCTAGGGCTTATGGTCGGAATCGAGATCCACCAAGAGCTCGCCACGAAGAACAAGCTGTTCTGCTCGTGCCCGCCGCGGCTCAGCGACAAGGAGCCCGACTACACCTTCACGCGAAAGCTCAGGCCCAGCCAGAGCGAGCTGGGCGAAGTTGATCCAGCCGCCCTCTTCGAGTTCCTCAAAGGCAAGACCATCATATATCAGGGGAACCACGACACCAACTGCCTCGTCGAGATGGACGAGGAGCCACCGGGCCCCCTCGACCCTGAGGCTCTGGACATCTCCCTCACTTTCTCCCTCATGACCGGCGGCATACCCGTGGACGAGGTTCAGGTGATGAGGAAGACCGTCGTGGACGGTAGTAACACCGGCGGGTTCCAGAGGACTAGCGTCGTCAGCCTCGGAGGAGCCGTTGAAGTCGAAGGCAGGACATACCACTTGGAGCAGGTCGCGGTGGAGGAGGATGCGGCGAGGAAGATAGCCGAGGAGGGGGACACCATAACTTACCGCTTGGACAGGCTGGGCATCCCCCTCATAGAGATAACGACGGCCCCCGAGATGCATACGCCGGAGGAGGCTTACAAGGTGGCAGCCCGGATAGGGGCGATCCTCAGGGCTACTGGTATGGTGCGCAGGGGGCTCGGCACCATCAGGCAGGACGTCAACGTGAGCATACGAGGGGGCGCCATCATCGAGATCAAGGGAGTCCAGGACCTGAACCTGATGCCTACTATAGTCGAGTACGAGGCGCGACGGCAGGCTACGCTCATCGAGATAGCCGAGGAGCTGAAGAGGAGAGGCGTCACGCCGGGGGTCCTCAGGCAGGAAGCAGCTGACGTGTCGGAGGTCTTCAAGGAGACCGGGTCAAAGATACTCGGCTCCGCCCTGAAGAGAGGCGGCAAGGTCATGGCCGTCAAGCTCCCCGGGTTCGGCGGCCTCACCGGGCGAGAGCTCTGCCCAGGAAGAAGGCTGGGCACCGAGCTGAGCGACCACGCCAAGTTCGGGGGTGGCGTCAAGGGCATATTCCACACTGACGAGCTGCCGGGCTACAGCATAACGGCCGAGGAGGTGCAAGCCATCAGGGAGAGGATGGGTGCTGGGGAGGCCGACGCCTTGGTCATCGTCGCCGACGAGGAGAGTAGATGTGTCGCCGCCCTGGGGGCGGTGGTGGACCGAGCCGAGCAGGCTCTGCACGGCGTGCCCGAGGAGACGCGCTCCGCGAACCCCGACGGAACGACGAGGTACACCAGGCCGAGGCCCGGGGCCGCCCGCATGTACCCCGAGACCGACGTCAAGCCCGTGAATATCACCCCCGAGAAGTTGGAGGACTTGAGGGCGGTGCTCCCCGAGATGCCTGAGGTCAAGCTCAGGCGGTTCATGAAGGATTACTCCCTCAACGAGAAGCTTGCGACCCAAGTGGTCGACTCCGATTACACTGGGCTGTTCGAGGAGCTTGCCCGGGAGGGGCACTCGACGACGCTGCTGGCGGTGACCCTGACGGAGGACCTCACG
>CAYPNN010000122.1:4331-5646 GCA_964412065.1 uncultured Candidatus Bathyarchaeia archaeon | reverse complement strand
ACTCTGATGCCTCCTCTAGCCGCCGTCTCCAGAACCTGTCTCTCCAGTTCGGCGCCCTCGGGACCTACGTCCTTGAAGCCGCTCGAGATTATCACGGCGCCCTTGACTCCCTTCTGGACGCACTCCTCCATTACTCCCTGCACGAACCTGGCGGGAACCACCACCACCACGGTGTCCACGCCTCCGGGGGCGTCTAGCACGCTGGGGTACGCCTCCAGCTCCAGTATCTCCCCTCCGCGGGGGTTGACCGGGTAGACCGCGCCGGAGAACCCGGCTTCAACTATATTCTTGAGTATCTTGTGTCCTATCTTGTCGGGGTTGGCCGACGCGCCTATGACGGCCACCGAGGAGGGGTTGAGCACCGCGTCCAGGTCGTCAGCGGGTTCCGTAGCCTCACCTGCGTCGCCTTCATCCCCGAGGATGATCCTGGCGTCGACGATCTTCGCCGCGTCCCCGTAGATCATGACGGGGTTAAGGTCTATCGCCGCGATGCCCGGGTTCTCAAGCATCAGCCTGGATGTTTTGACGATTATATCCGCCAGGACCGCTTTGTCCACCACGGGCATCCCCCGTGCGCCTTCGAGGACCATATGAGACTTTATCTCCCCTATCATCTTGACGGCCTCGTCAAGACCGAAGGGCGCCACCCTGAAGGAGACGTCTTTGATTATCTCGGTCAGTATACCGCCGATGCCGAACATGACAGCGGGGCCGAACTGGGCGTCTCTGGTGGCCCCAACTATCACCTCGACGGACGGCAACGCCATCTCCTCCACCAAGACGCCGTGTATCTCGGCCTCCGGGACCTTCTCTTTGACGCCTTCGATGATCAGGTCGTAGCTTGTAATCAACTCGTCGTCGTCGCCGATGTCGAGGGCCACACCGCCGGCGTCAGACTTGTGGAGTACCTGGGGTGACACGATTTTCAGCACAACTGGGAACCCGATCTCATGTGCAGCCTTGACTGCCCCCTCCCTGTCCCTCACGACGCGGTAATTCGTTGTGGGGAGCCCCACAAGGGAAAGCAGGTCCTTGGCTTCGTGCTCAAACAGAGCCTTTCGTTTCTGCTCTCTTGCTTTGTCGATAATCTTTTTCACGTTACTAATCTATTACACCATTACGTGTATAATAGATTATTATCACGTTCTTGGATAAGCGTCCCTTTGCTCAAGACTAAACTTCCTTTCTATATAACACGTACATTAAGATCTAGAATAGAAACTAACATGCAGGGGATTCGATTATAGTTCTGAAGCCCCTGAGCAAAGGTTGATTAGTAAAAAATTATTTTTTAGGATTATGCAAAATCTAGGCC
>CAYPNN010000122.1:0-4321 GCA_964412065.1 uncultured Candidatus Bathyarchaeia archaeon | reverse complement strand
TCTCTAATTTCTCTTTTGTGGGTATGCCTGTTTCCACGTCCCAGTCGCATATTGAGTAGTAGTCATTTAACATGGAGTTGAGCTCTTCTTCCGTGATCGCCTGTCCGTCTGTAGGTCCCCCCGATAAAGGCTCCAAGAACCTTTTAGGAAGTGTATCTTCCCTTCTCGTTATTCCTTCACGTACGTTAAAGCATCTGCAGAGAGTGTTGATTCTCTCTCCCGTCTTCATGAATTCTTCAACCGTGTTATCCCATCCAGTTACAGCGTTCAGGATCTCCACAAGATCCAATGGTTTGTAGTAAACGCTTCCAAACCAGTATATGTTTAAGCAAAGGCTGAGAGAATTTATGACAGCCACCCAATCTGAAGTCTTCTTCATTGCTAGGACTTTGTCCCTTGAAGTGTCAAGGCGATGAAGCGAGGCAGTTATGCCAATTTCTGGAGCCATGTCAGGGGACTCGAGGTCTGGGTCATGCATGCTTTGGATGTGACAGGCGCCTCTATTTGAGACAGCGTACATTAATCCAAGACCCTTTTTTCCTCGGGGTTCGTGCATAGGCACTTCTAGACCCTTAACCTCCATCGCAAATCTTTCAGACCCCTTACCGATTTTTTGTGCAGCTTTTCTCACCCCTTCGGCTAAAATATCCCCAAGAGACTCTCTGTGAGCTATCATCTCAACCATTTTGATCGCTGCTTCCGCGTTACCAAACGAGAGGGCTAAACCGTCTGTGTCCTTTTTAGTAAGGATTCCATTCTCATAGCACTCCATGGCGAAGGCGATGCATACTCCAGTAGATATTGTGTCCATGCTGTATGCATTGCACAGCATGTTCATCCGGGATACTGCTTCCAGATCATCTACACCAATAAGAGAGCCCAATGAAGCCACACTCTCATACTCCGGGCCTCCATATTCAGGTGAGACCTGCCCAAAGGGTCCATCTCTCACCTCTATAACCCTTTTACACGCTACAGGACAACGGGGACAAGCATCCCTGTTTTTTAGAATTGTTTCCGACATTTTCTGCCCAGAGATTCTATCTGCCCCATCGAAGACACCACTTTGGAAGTTTCGTGTCGGCAATAATCCATCATTTTGAAGATCTGGTACAAACCCTGCTTGTCCATATTCTCTGAGTAAAACGGTTATTTCGTTGCTGAATGTTTGTTTCACAATTTTTTTCCGTAATTCACTGACCTTTTCGGGGTATGCTACATCAATTTTTTTTGAGCCTTTCGCAGCAATGGCTTTCAAGTTCTTGGCGCCCATGACAGCGCCCAACCCCGTTCTTCCTGCGGCTCTATGAGCCGTATGTGTAATGCATGAGAATCTCACCAGTTCTTCGGAAGCTGGGCCCTCAGCTATTACCGAAGCGTCTGGACATTTGATGCCCTTTTTTATTATAGACTCGGTTTCCGCTGACCATTTACCAATCAGTCTTCTCGCGTCTATGATGTCAACGCACTCGTCATTTATCCATAGATATACCGGTATGTCTGAAGCACCTTCGACTACAAGTACGTCATAACCAGATTTTTTCAGATCGTCGCTAAACCAGCCTGAGCAGTTTCCTTCACCCCATATTCCAGTTAGCGGAGACTTGCCTGCCACCACAAATCTAGTGTCTCCAGGAATCCCTACGGTGTTAACAGGGCCGACGGCAAATACTAGTTTGTTATCTATATTTAGAGGATCTATTCCTGGTTTTAACTCTCTATATAGAAGATTTACAGCGAACCCTTTCCCACCGATGAATTTCCGTGCGTCTTTCTCAGAAATAACATCAATTGAAGATTTTTTATCGGTAAGATTTACTCTGAGAATTCGACCGTTTAAACCATACATGTAAGTTATTCCCCATATGAAAAATGTGAATTTTCTTATAAGTTATACTTCGAATTAAAACAAAGGTTAGAGGTTTATCAGATCTATATATTAGGTTTCGAGATATCCATGCATTTTAAAACAAAGTAGAGTCCACACAAGCCCTCAGCGGCGCACCGCAGGAGGAAGGCAACAATTTTGTCCTCACCACCAAGTAACCAACAGCAGCATAAAAAATTATATAACAGCTATAAATAACTAAACAGACGCCCCAAAAAACGCTTATCGTAAGTAACCAACTATAAGGGAAATGCCAAGTCGTCGATCCGCGCCTCAGCAACCCCTAAAACCAAGCAACCAGGAAACCCAGCGAGTCAAACAGATCCATGGTTATATCTTTAATCCATCAATAATCTTATCCTCGCTCCACCACAAGTTGTACCCACCATGAAGGTATTCATAAGCGTCGACATCGAGGGCATCAGCGGCGTGGTGGACGCCACCATGACCAGCCGGGCCCAGCCAGACTACGAACGCGGCCGCAGACTCATGGCCGCCGACGTCAACGCCGCCATCGAGGGCATACTGAGCGTGGACCCGGACGCCGAGATCACGGTCTGCGACGCCCACGGCGGCATGAACAACATCGACCCCGAAACCCTACACGCCAGGGCTGTCCTCGTGAGGGGCCGCCCCAAGCCCCAGAGCCAGCTGGCCGGACTGGACCCCACCTACGACGCCGCCTACTTCATCGGGTACCACGCCAAGAAAGGCACCCACAACGGCGTCCTCAGCCACACCTACAGCGGAGCCAACGTGGAGAGCCTCCACATCAACGGCGTAGAGGCAGGCGAGACCGCGATGAACGCAGGCATCGCGGGCTACCACGGCGTCCCCGTCGTCTTCCTCGCCGGGGACAAGGCCACCACCCTCGAAGCCAGACAGCTCGACCCCGACATCGAGACCGTCGCCACCAAGGAAGCCATCGGCAGAGTCGCGGCCAAGTGCCTCCACCCTGAGACCTCCAAGCAGAGGATCAGGGAAGGCGCGGCGCGGGCACTGAAGAAGAAGGTCAAGCCCCACGTCGTCGAGCCCCCCGTGGAGTTCAGGATAAGGTTCACGGACGCGAGACGCGCAGACGCGGCGTCGTTCATACCCACAGCCCAGCGCCTCGACGGCAAGACCGTCTCAATAACCCACAGCGACTACGTCAAAGCCTACCACGGGTTCCTCGCTGCGGTGATGTGCGCCACCAGCGTCAGCTGACCACTTTTTATCATTCACACAGAGACTGACACCCCTTAAAGCCTCTGAGACATCCATACGATCATGAGGGTCAGCGTCCCCCCGTGGCTAGTACTCCTGCTCCTCGCGCCGGCCATGGGTGAGCTCCTCTCGGGCTCGGCGCCCCCAGCCGAGTTCTTCCAGCCCTTCGGCTTCACCATCCTCGTAGGCCTCTACGGCTGCGGAGCCCTGGTGTGCAGGGAGCTCAAGGTACGCTGGAGGAAGGGCGTCGGGACCCTGATGCTGCTGGGGTGCGGCTACGGCGTCCTCGAGGAGGCCCTCATGGTCGCCAGCTTCTACAACCCGTCGTGGATGGACCTCGGCGTCCTGGCGGGCTTCGGCCGGGCGTGGGGCGTGAACTGGGTGTGGGCGGTGGAGCTCACCATCTACCACGCCCTCTTCAGCGTAGCCACTCCGGTCATACTCGTGGAGCTCGCCTACCCATCCCGCAAGTCGACGACGTGGCTCACAGACAGGCAGCTCAAGATCGTGGCCGCCGCCCTGCTCCTGGACGTGGGAGCCGGGTTCATCCTCTTCGGCACGACGCTGGGCTACTGGCCCCCCATGGCACAGTACCTCCTGGAGGTAGCCGCTACACTCGGGTTCATCTACGCTGCCAGGCGTCTGCCAAGCGACTGGGCCAGGAGGGGAGCCAGGCCCATGCGTCGCCCTGCATTCTACACTGTGGTGAGTCTCGTCGCGACCCTGGCGTCTGGGCTAGTGTTCGGGTGGCTGCCGACCCTGTCCGACGGCTTCATCCAGCCACTCCTGGTCTGCGTCGTGGGCGTCACCGTGGTCTACGGCGTAGTTAGGTATCTCGCAGGCTTCGAGTGGCGGAAGGCGAGGAGGAGCCACCTCATGGGACTCGTCTCGGGCCCGGTGCTGTTCTTCATACTCGTGTCGCCCCTCCAGGAGCTCGACGCGTCGAGACCCGACGACACGTCCGGCATGATCATCGTCGGGGCGACGTTCCTGCTCCTTCTCGCGTTGCTCTGGCTGAAGATCAGACGAAACGACACACCGCTATCCGGGACCCCTACGCCAGAGCCCCCCGAACCGGAAGAATCCACCGAAAACAAACAGGATCAAAGCCAAAAGTTCAGCTAAGCCTCCCCGTAGATGAAGATATCCTCGATGCTTTTCTCGAAGAACCTAGCCATCTTGAAGGCTAGGTCTAGGCTCGGGTTGTACTTACCGGTCTCCACTGCG
>CAYPNN010000121.1:0-5694 GCA_964412065.1 uncultured Candidatus Bathyarchaeia archaeon | reverse complement strand
AGCACAGCCTGAGGGGAGCCGCTAAGAGTGTGATGAAGCATATTCAGGCGGAGCATCGCACGCTCCCCTTCGCGTCGAGGTGGGTGCTGAGGAGGTTCCCGGGCCAGGAGGGTGTCTCGGCCTTCAACGAGCTCCTCGACTCGAAGTGCATCTTTAGCTACCCTCAGCTCGTCGAGAGAACCAGGGCGATGGTGGCCCAGGCCGAGCACTCCGTAATATTGACGGACGGCGGCTGCGAGGTCACCACGGCCTAGCTACTTCTTCTCTTCCTTGCGTGTGTGGATTCTGGTTATCACCATGTTGCCCTCGCAGCGTGTGCAGGGCTCGTCTTTCTTGTAGATGTAGTCTCCCCTCTGGAAGGCGCGCACCCGCTTCAGGTTGCACTGCGGGCACTCCAGGGTCGTTATGACGTCGAACTTCTTGGGCTTCAGGGGGTCCATCGACGTGGGCTTGGGCCTGAAGAAGGCGTAGCCTATGGCTATGAAGCCGCTTGTCCCTATGATCATGTACATGAACGCGATCTCTATCTCCTCGTTGCCGTACGCCTGGAACCCCATGTATAGGCTCACAAGCGCCAGGGCGCCGACGATGATCATGGCGGCGAGGGTGACCCAGTTCTGCGCGGCTCCGCCCGCTATGGGCGCCGTGTCCCCGCTCATCCGCTTCACTGCGCGACCCCCACGGTGTTTCCTATGCCTGCGACCAGTATGGTGTCGCCCTCCTTGCTGTAGTCGAGTATGAGTCCCTTGACCGACGAGACCGCCTTGTCGGTGGCCTCGAAAAGCGGCTCAACCAGCGGCGCCACGACGTGCTCTATCCCCTGCTTTATAGCCACGGCGTACATCGGGACCTCGTGCTCCGTGGCGATCTGCTCCATCTTGTATTTCTCGACGCCGGGGCCGCCGATGGCCGCGCCGACGCCCTCTGCGATGTCGCCGACTTGCTCGCCCTCCAGCTTCCCGGCGGCGTCGACGGTTATGAGCATGGTTACCTTGCCCTTGTTCTCGTTCAGCAGGTTGGTGACGGCGTCCCCAGGCTTACCCACGCTTCCGCCGGGCCCCCGTGCCTTGACCACTATCACGCGCCGTCCTTCATACTCGATCTCTCCCGCGACCATCTCCTTGGCGACCTCCCTCGTCTCGGCTCCGTTCAGCAGCTTAGCCGCCACTATGGCGCCTACGCCGTCGCCGATGGGCATGCCGTCCCTGAACGCCGTCAGGGCGGAGCTGTACGCCTCGATCTGCTGCAGAATCAGTGGCAGTATCATGTGGATCTGCATTATGATGTAGATGTTCATGGTCTTCTTGCCGAGAAGGTAGTAGTGCCTGATGACCTTGTAGAAGATGTTCAGCGCCAGCGACGCCTCCAGGAGGTTCTCTATGTTGTTCCTCTCGGAGGGTTCGGCGTTGGGCGCCATGGCCTCGACCTCCTTCTCGAAGGTGAACTCACGGACGTTGAGTATGCTACCGAGCTTCCCCATGACCCCCGCCGGGTCCATGCTCACAGGCTCGATCATGAAGTGCTCCATGAACCGCTCCACCATGGGTGTCGGGTCCCTCTCGGGTTTCCCTATCTCGTTGATGGTCTCGATGGCGGTGGTCTTACCCTCGTCGCGGAGACTCTTGATCTTCCGCAGCGTCGTCTCTATCTGCCGGAGCATTGTCATGGCCTGGATCCGCTGAGCGTAGAAGAGGTAGACTATGAAAGCGAAGCTGAACAGCGTCTGCAGGATCATCCCGATCTCGTTATCAGACTGAAGCAACGACATTGAATATCTGCTGTTCTTGACAGTGCAACCGATATAAATGTTAGTATATTTAGGAGCACCCGTGTTTGGGTCATTAATCCATATAGAAAACGGCTTTAAGCAGGGTTCCTCGGCGCGCTCAGGGATTCTGTAAAGGATTCGGCATATTTTTTTAAACGCGTCTCGATGATTTGTAAGAGATGTTCCGCTACGCAGCCAAACGCATCGTGAGGGGGAGAGGGCTCTTCCTCTCGCTGTTCCTGAGCGTGGCTCTAGCGGCGACCCTGTTCAGCGGCATCCTGCAGGGGGCGGACGCGATCGGGGTGGCGATACTCGACGAGACCCTCGAGTCCGCATACGTAGACATCATAAGCAGCGCGCCAGAAAAGAACGTCTCCGAGACCCATTACTATGAGATCGACGAGATCTTCGGCGCGGTCGAGGGCGTGGAGCGTGTAGACCACTTCATAAGGTGGAGCGTAGAGCTGCGATCCTCGGCGATCAACGGCACCATCGAGGCCGTTTTGTTGGCGCTGCCCGACGACTCGTCGCTCTACATGGGGATGTCCGTCGAGGGCCCGTTGGAGGACGGCGTGGTGTACGTTGACGCCTCCTCGACGAACGCGACGCTGATCGAGGACAGCGACCCTCTGACAATCAGATTCAACACCTATACGCCTCGTAACCCGCCGGGGTTCGAGTATAGGCATCGCAACTACACCGTCGCCGGATCGGTGGCGCTGGATGAGAGGGCCTATACCATCAGCACGGGCAGGTACAACATCTATCTGAGGCAACTGATCCAAGGCAGAGAGACCCTCAGCCGCAGACCCAGGTACAACATGATCCTCATGACCGAGGACACCCTGGAGGAGTTGCTTGACCCCATCTTCGCGGAGATGAGGCGGCCGACCAAGGACCAGACAACCGAGGCGCTGATATTGCTCGACAGGGAGGGGCTCATCAACCCGTGGGACGTCGAAGGCTCGATAAATAGGCTGCAGGGCATCTTGGACGACGTCAACACCGAGGGCGCCGAGTACATCTACACGCCGCGAAGCTACCTGCAGGAGATATTGACCGCCGTGTCGCAGCTATCCGACCAGATGAAGACGAGCACAATCCTTGTGGCTATACCCGTCTTCTTCTGCGCCTGGTACCTAGGTATGACGGTGTCCGACGTGGTCTTCAACATGAGGCGCAGGGAGATAGGGCTTCTCTTCACCAGGGGGATGACTCACAGGCAGGTGCTCTACATCCTGGTCTTCGAGGGGCTCATCGTGAGTGTTCTGGCGGCGGTGATCGGGGTGCTGGCTGGGGCAGCCGTCCTCGTGGCCGTCATCCCCGAGATGGGTTTCCTCGAGGTCCTGAACAGCGTCAGCCCACTTACCATAGGAGCAACCCTGTTTTTCAGCACGGTGCTCTCGTTGACGGCGGTCTACAGGCCAGCCCAGGAAGCTACTAGGATCAACATCGTCGACGCCCTAAGGGAGCATGCGACGGAGGAGGAGGGGTTTGGCGAGTGGCAGCCTGCCTTGATGGCGTTCCTTTTCGGGGCATACAAGATGGGGATGCTGTACTTCGGGTTGACTGTGGACATGTTCGAGCCTTCCAAGGGTAACCTGATATTGACGCTGCTGTACTCCACGTGGTGGGGGACGGACTACTTACTGAGCTTCATCGCCCCGATTCTGCTTTTTTGGGGATTCATCAAGTTGTTCCTGAGGTTCGTGCCCGGCTTCCAGACGACGCTGGGTGCGCTGGCGTCCCTCGTCGTCGGCGACGCTGCGAGGTTCTCCGCTATCAGCTCCGGCAGGAACCTGAAGAGGGTAGCCGCCTCGACTTTCATGGTGGCGCTCATCATTAGCTTCAGCGTCTCCGTCGTCGGGAACGTCGCCAGCACCAGCGACTTCATGGTACAGGCGGTGAGGCAAAGCGTCGGGGCCGACGCGTCGGTGTGGCTCTTCGAGGGCGAAGACACGGAGGGCCTCATGGCCCGGATATCGGCGATCCCGGGTGTCACGGCGGTGGCGGAGGAGACCCACTTCACCCCCGTCTCGGCCTTCGGAGACACACCCATAAGGGCCATAGACCCGCTTGCGTGGAGAGATGCGGCCTACACGGAGCCAAACTGGGTCGACCCAGAGGTGTTCGACGCCATGGCGGAGGATGAGTTCGCAGGCATAATGGAGAAGGGGGCGGCCGAGGTCGCACAGGTCGACGTCGGCGATGTCTTTCTCGTGAAGCTGCAGTCTAAACTGTACCCGATCAGGATCGTGGGTCTATTCGGCAAGGAGCCCGGGGAGGCTTGGGCGCTGCAGAACCCCACAATCTACGTCAACGAGGGGTTCCTGGTCAACGTAAAGAAGAAGCTCATAGAGCAGAGGCGGCTGGTGGTGGAGCTCGCCGAGGGCGTCGACCTGGAGGCCTTCAAGGCTCAGGTGGCTGCCATCGACAGGGACGTGGAGAGGGTCGACGTGACCGAGCTCGTGATGGAGAGGGCGCTGAACAACATCTACTTGGCGGGGCCTAGGAGGATCGAGGAGATGGGTGCCTACTTCGCGGGGCTCTTGGCCAGCGTCGGCGTCGCGCTGATAGTGTCTACACTGGTGAGGAGCAGGGCCAAGGAGCTCACCATAATGTCCATCAGGGGCTACAGCCAGCCCCAGATGGCTCTCAGCCTGCTCTTCGAGAACATAGGGATGGATCTGTTGGCGATCGTCATGGGCGGCGTCGTGGGCTACGTCTCGCTGAAGGGCCAAGTGCAGCTTTTCAACCAGATAGCGGCGGTGGCGGTGGAGAGGCGGATGCTGTTCCCGTGGTCGGCTTTCGCCAGCCTGGCTGTGATAGTTGGGCTGCTGCTCGTCGCCACGGTGGCTCCCATATTGGTGGCGGTCAAGAGGATATCCGTGTCCCCGGACCTGAGGCTGGAGGAATGAGTGATGAGTATACGAAACGCGGTGATCGTGAGGGATCTGATAAAGATCTATAGGCTGGGCCAGGTAGAGGTCCAGGCTCTCAGGGGCCTGAACATGAACGTGAGGAAGGGGGAGATGATCACACTCATAGGGCCAAGCGGCTCGGGTAAGTCCACGCTGCTGAACATCATGGGCGGCCTCGACAGGGCGACCGCCGGCAGCGTGAGGGTGTTCGACACGGACCTCACCAAGCTCGGCCCCGGCGAGCTGGTGAGCTTCAGGCGGGGCACCGTGGGCCACATCTTCCAGAACATGAACCTTATACCGACGCTGACGGCGCTGGAGAACGTGGAGCTGCCAATGGCTGCGCTGGGGGTGAAGGCGGAGGAGAGGAGGAGGCGGTGCACAGAGCTCATCGAGGTGGTGGGGCTCAGGGACAGGGTGAACCACAAGCCCGGGGAGCTGAGCGGCGGAGAGCAGCAGAGGATAGCGTTGGCCGCGGCGATGGCGAATGACCCGCCGCTGATACTCGCGGACGAGCCCACCGGCGAGCTGGACACCGAGAACGCTAGGATCGTGGTGCAGTACCTGCGGAAGATCAACCGGGAGCTGGGGAAGACGGTGGTGATGGTGACTCACGACCCCAGCGTCGCGAGGGTGGCGGACAGGATACTGAGGATGCATGACGGCGTCGTGCAGGCGGACGTGGCGCCGACGACGGACGAGGCGAGGCCCGCGGACTACGGCGAGATGCTCCGGTCGAGGATCACGGAACTTGACGCGACGTTGGCGGGCTTGGACAGCCAGTTCAAGGCCGGGACGATTACGGGCGACGAGTACGTGGAGAGGCAGACGCGGCTGAAGAACACAATGGGGGTGCTCAGGGAGGAGCTTCACCGCCTGGGCATAGTGCACTAGCTATCGTTCACCTAACCAGATGAGAAAACCGATTAGGAATTTGTTCCATGTGACACGGATATTGAAGTTCTCAATATAACAATCGTGCCTAAATTATTATTCTTTTAGAAA
>CAYPNN010000120.1:0-5695 GCA_964412065.1 uncultured Candidatus Bathyarchaeia archaeon | reverse complement strand
GTCCAGGCCAGAGCCGGGGGTCGAGGTAAGAGACATGCCCATCCCTGCGGTGGCCGACGACGAGGTGCTGATCGAGGTCAAGGCAGCGGCAATCTGCGGCAGCGACCTGGGGATCTACAACTACACCGCCGCATACAGCGGAATGACTCTCCCAGTGGTCATGGGCCACGAGTTCGCCGGCGAAGTAGCCGAGACGGGCACCCTGGTCGAGGGGTACACGACGGGGGACAGGGTGCTGAGCGAGTCCGTGAAGGCCTGCGGCGAGTGCAGCTTCTGCAGGGAAGGCATGAGCAACCTATGCGAAGGCTCCACCCTCTTCGGCATACACGCCGACGGCGGCTTCGCCGAGTACGTCGGGGTCCCCCAAGGGCTCCTCCACAGGATGCCAGAGAGGATGAGCTACGAGGAGGCTGCCCTCGTTGAGCCCCTCAGCAACGCGGTTCACTTCGTCGACGACGTCACCCCCTTCAAGTCAGGCGACCTCGCCGTGGTCCAGGGCTGCGGCCCCATAGGCCTCTTCAGCGCCCAGCTCCTCAGGCTCGGGGGCGCGAGGGTGATAATCTCGGGGCTCGGCGTCGACGGGGTCAGGCTCGGGATAGCCGAGAAGCTCGGGTTCGAGGCCGTGAACATAGACGAGGTCGACCTCGTGGAGCACGTCATGGACCTGACTGGAGGAAGGGGCGCCGACGTGGCCTTCGTGGCCGTGGGGGCGCCTCCTGCCGTCAAGCAGGCTATGGACCTCGTGAAGAAACGTGGCGCGATAACGGTAGTGGGCATATTCGGGAGCGACGTGCCTGTGGACGCGACGCGGCTGGTGAGGAGGGAGCTCACGATGATGGGCGCCTACGACGCCAAGCCCGTCAACTTCCCCACGAGCATCGCCCTCATCTCGGAGGGCAAGGTGAACGTCCGGGACGTGCTGACCCACAGGTTCAGCCTCGACGACGCCGAGGAGGCCTTCAAGGTCGCCCTCGACAGGACGGGCGGCAAGGTGGAGTTCAAGCCCTGATGACGAAGAAGGGCTACGCCTCGGATAACCGGGCTGACTTCCTGCGGAGGCTTCCGGGCCTCTTCGTCGGCCTCTTCTTCTTCGCGTTAGGCGTGGTCATGACTCTCTACGCGGACCTGGGGATGGCGCCGTGGGGCGTGCTGCAGGTGGGCCTGACGAAGTACACGTCCCTCTCGTTCGGTCAGGTCAGCCAGGTCGTGGGTCTAGCCGTGCTCGTCCTCGGGTGGGCGCTCGGCTTCCCTCCCGGGTTCGGGACCGTGATGAACATGTACTTCGTAGGCTACTTCATGGATCTCATCATGGCTTGGGGCCTAGTCCCCACGCCCCAGAGCCTGCCGAGTCAGCTGGCTCTCCTGATTGGAGGCATCCTTGTGCTCGGCGCGGCGTCTTTCATGTACCTGAACCCCAGGCTGGGCGCAGGCCCGAGGGACGGGTTGATGATGGGCCTCGTCCAGAGGCTGGGCAGACCCGTCTACCAGGTGAGGGGAGTCATAGAGGTCACGGTGCTCGTCCTAGGCTACCTCCTTGGTGGGCCCGTGGGCGTCGGCACCCTCATCACGGCGTTCACGACGGGCTACGCCGTCCAGCTCGCGTTCAGTCTCGGGGGCTACGACAAGGACGCCAGACACATGGACCTCTACGGCCTTCTTCGCTACCTGCGCGGCTCTGAGCCCTGAAGGGGAAAACGTATTCTACTCTAAGGCTAACAATGACTGGATAGCCACGCCGAAGATCCTTGGAATGTCATGGAGTTCAGGGCATACAAGTTTAAAACATACAAAGAAGTATACGCGCGCGGCTTTGATCGAGGTGCGCGCGCGTTTATTTATCTGCTCGCTAGCCCACCTGTGATTTCTCCGCCATCTATCACGAAGTAGTTTCCTGTGATGAAAGTAGCTTCATCCGAAGAGAGGAAAGCGAAGAGGGCTGCAACCTCGTCAGGTCGCCCCACCCGCCTTAGAGGTACCTTACTCTCGAATTCGTGAAGCATCTCAGGGGTGTACTCCGCCTCCTGCATGGGCGTGAGGATGAACCCGGGGCACACGGCGTTCACTCGTATCTTCGGCGCCAGCTCCAGCGCCATGGAGCGCGTCAGCTCGATCACACCCGCCTTCGATGCGTTGTAGTCGGCGTAGAAAGGATACCCCATGATGCCGTTAGTCGACCCCATGTTCAGGATCACCCCGCCGTCGCCGTCAAGCATCCTTCGAGCGCTTTCCTGGGCGACGAAGAAAACCCCGTTCAGGTTGACATCCAGCACCTGACGCCATTCCTGTGGCGTGATATCCATGAATTTGTGTCGTATGCTGATCCCCGCGTTGTTGATGAGCACGTCCAAGCCGCTCGTCATCTCGTCCAGTTCACCGAATGCTCGCGCCACGTCGTCCGCATCCGACACATCTGCCTTAATGGTCCCGCTCAGCGAGGGCAGCTCGCCCTCAATCCGGGTGATTGCCTCATCGCTGATGTCCAATACGACGACTCGACTGCCCTCCTCCAGAAACCTCTTCGCTGTTGCGGTCCCGATCCCACCGGCCCCGCCGGTTATGAGAACTCGTTTATCTTTCAATCCCTTCACGATCTATTCACCTCTATCCAGCCAGGCCCCCTCCATCTACAACCAGCGCCGTGCCTGTGACATAAGAGGAGGCGTCGCTCGCCAAGAACAACACAGCGTTGGCGATCTCCTCTGGTTTTCCTATCCTCTGCAAAGGACGCTGTTTAGCCTCTGCTAGGAACTCCTCCTCGTCGATGCCTAGTTGCCGAGCTTCGCTGTAAAGCATAGGCGTCTCCGTGTCCCCTGGACAGATGCAGTTGACGCGGATGTTTTGTGGGCCATGGTCGAGAGCCATCGCCTTGGTCAGAAGAACGACGGCTCCCTTCGATGCACAGTAGGAAGCTGCTTTCTCTCCACCCACTAGCCCCCATCCCGATGCGGTGTTGATGATGACGCCACCGCCTGCTTTGGCCATAATAGGTATCACGTATTTCGAAAAGATGAATATCGACTTGACGTTCGTAGCCATCACCTTGTCCCACTCCTCCTCGGTTGTGTCCACCACAGAGGCGCGTCGAATGATCCCGACGTTGTTGAACAATACGCTGATTTTCCCATGTTCCTTCAAGACTCTATCAACGGCCGATTGACATTCCACTATGTTTGTCACGTCACAGTGTAAAAAGACCGCTTTTCCACCACTTTTGACGATGCTTTGGACAACGGCCTGACCGTTGGGCTCATCGATGTCTACTATCGCAACCGTTGCTCCTTCTCTGGAGAAAAGAAGGGCCACCGCCTTGCCGATGCCGGAGGCGCCGCCGGTTATCACGGCAACCTTGTCTTTCAATAACCCACGAGGCATAGGTTCGCTTAAGGTTTGCATGGATACGGCTTCTTTTTTTTTAAATAAAAGATTAACCGCGCGCCGACTCGATTATTTGCCTATCTTCCTCTTGTACGCCCTCCATGTCACCGCCCATTGAGATGGGTCGTCCAGCGGTCCATGGTCGATCTTGTGAATAGAGCTGTTATGAGGCGCGGTCTTGACGATCTCAGGGTTCGAGTATGCCTCGTTGGAGACGTGTCTCAGTACCTCGACGTACTCGTCGAGGTCGGACTTTGAGTAAGACTCGGTAGGCTCAAGAGTGCAAGGCTCCGGGACTATCCATGGATGGTGGCTCGTCCAGTAATGGAGGCCGAAGTCTGCGGCTCTGAGACCTGCTTCCTCTGAACGGACGCCCGTGTCCTCCGTCAACTCCTCCCAGCTATACCTGACCTGCTCGATCCGGCGCTTGCCCTCTGCGTAGGGAGCGCTCACTCCCTTAATCTGCAGCACCTTGTTGAGGAGGTAGTTGTTGTTTAGAACCGCGATTTCGGCGACCTCTCTCAGGCCCTTCGCGCCGAGGCTCATCACCCAGACATAGGATTTCAGTACAACGGGCGCCACGCCGTAGAAGGCCCTGACTTTACCGATGCTCTTAGGCTTGTCATAGTCAAGATAGTACTTGATGCCGTCGAACGCTACGACGGGAACGGGCAGGTACTCCGCTAGCTCTTCGGTTACACCGATGGGGCCTCCCCCCGGTCCTCCACACCCGTGGGGCGTTGAGAACGTCTTGTGAAGGTTAAACTGGCAGAGATCGAAGCCAGTATCCCTCGCCCTAGTTATCCCGATGATGCCGTTAGCGTTCGCCTGATCGTATGCGCAGAGGCCCCCTGCTTCATGGACGACGTCGACGAACTCCTTGATTTTAGGGTTGAATATCCCCGTGTCCTCGGGGTTCGTTATCATCAATCCGGCGGTTCGCTCCGAGACCGCCGCCTTCAACGCCTCCAAGTCGGGATAGCCGTCCTCATCGGGATATAAGGTGATGACCTTGAATCCGGCTACTCTGGCGCATGCCGCGTCCGAGGGATGGGAGAAGATCGTCGTGATCATCTCATCCCTTTTATCGGCGTCCCCCTGTTCCTCGTGATATGCCCTTATGATGGATGCGTTCGCGTATATGCCCTGGGAGCCTGAGCTGGGCTGGAGGGAGAACTCGTCCATCCCCGAGACCTCCTTGAGGATCTGTTTGAACCTGTACATCACCTCCAGGATGCCCCCGACGGTCCCCTCGTCCTGTAGCGGGTGGATATCGTTCATCTTGGGGGACCTGCTCAGGTGTTCGTTGATCTTCGGGCTGTACTTCATCGTGCAGGTCCCCTGTCCCACGTCGATGTTCAGGTCCGTCCCAAGGGTCATCTGCGACAGCCTCATGTAGTGCCTGAGGACCCGCGACTGGGAGACCTCAGGCAGCTCGGGAGGACGCTTCCTCCGGACGCCCTGGGGAATAGACGACAGGACGTCCTCAACCTCACTCTTCAAGTCTTCCTCGGCTTCGGGCACCAGGATGCCTCTCTCCCCCTCCTGGCTCAGCTCGAATATCACCTCCTCATCCCACTTGGCCTGATGGAACCTCCTTATCTTCGGCCGTTTAGCCGTGATATCCACCACCATCTAGCCGACGACCTCCAGCATCGAGTCGTGCAGTCTATCGATGTCCCCCTTGGTGTGTACCTCTGTGACGCAGTAGAGCGCGCTGTTCCCCAGCCCGGGCATCTCCCGGGTCAGGTCCTTTCCTCCGAATACTCCTTGACCCAACAGCGCTTTGTTGATCTCCTCTACAGTCTTGCCGGTTTCATCGAAGTTCACGACGAACTCCTTGAAGTGGGTCGACCCGAAGACAGGGGCTTTGACTCCCTCGATCTCGGATAGTTTCGCGATGGCGTAGTGCGACGTCTGCATGATCCTTTCCCCTATCTCCTGCATGCCCTTCGGCCCCATTAGGGCGAGGTAGACTCCCGCGGTTATGCCCCACAGGGCGGTGGCTGTCCCTATGAACTCCTTTCCCTCCTCCCGGAGCGCGAAGGAGGTTCTATCGTAGTAGACGTCGCCGAAACCGTACTCCCCCTCGACGGAGGTCGTGGTGATGCCGAACAGCCTCGAAGGATACTCCGCCACGTACTTCTCCTCGTCCCGGGTCGCTATGAACCCGGCGTGGCCCCCACCGTATTGCATGTGCATGCCGAGGGGTTGGATGTCTCCGCAGACGATGTCCGCCCCGTACTCGATAGGGGGTGCCAGGACTCCCAGAGAGATGGGGTCCGCCCCTACGATGCATACCGCGTCGTGGTCGTGGACG
>CAYPNN010000119.1:363-5704 GCA_964412065.1 uncultured Candidatus Bathyarchaeia archaeon | reverse complement strand
CTATGGGGCTGATACCGCCTGTGGGCGGCCCGTAGGCCGGGTAGTGGTTCATGAATATCCAGCCGACGGCTCCAGCCATGACGCTCCTCTGGTACTTCTCGCTCCTGTGGAGGTACCGGGCCATGCCCTCCGGGTTGCCGCTGTTCACCATGACGATCTTGCCCATGATATCGTCCCGCTTCTCCTCGTAGATGCCGAGGGGCCCGGGGCCCAGGTAGATGAGCTCGACCTCTACTGTACCCTCGCAGCTCATGGGGAGCGCGATGCAGTCGATCTTCTTCCGCTTGGGCTCAAGCATCTCCAGGCTGCTGCCTCCCCGTATCCAGCCCGGGAGGGTGAACTTCTCCAGGTGCACGTCCATCAGGCCGTACTCCGTGAGCTTCTCCGCCATGTACTCGCAGCTCTCCAGGTCCTTCCCGCTGCCCGGCCACCTGCTGTCGTACTCGTCGCAGAGCGTCGTGACGGTCTCCACGGTCTCGGCGCTGGTGTACGCCTCGCCGAGTATCCTCTTGTCGAGTTCAAGGTAGGGTCTAGACATAGCTATCGTGTATATCTGGATGCGGAGAATAGAAATGGTTTGGGCTAGCCCGTCGGCGCGAACAGGTTGATCGCCAAATACAGAACGTACGGCACCAGCGCTATGATGAAGGCCTTCCTCCTGCCTATCCTGTAGTTCTCCGCCACAGCGTATGTGATGTAGATCAGGGCAGCCAGCCCGAACACCGTGAAAAGGTTGGTGCCTATTACGGCCTTGAGGACACGGTTCTCGACGTCCCTGTTGGCCACGAAGTAGCCTGCCAGTTGGCTGGGCGACGATATGAACGAGTCAGCGAGCCTCAGCAGGTAGTTCAGGGTGTGGGGCGATGCGGCGAAGCCATGCATGGCGAAGAACCTCTTCATGTTTCCGCCGCCCCCCGTGAGCGTCGCTGCGCCGTGCATCAGCAGCGTGGAAACCGCGAACCCCAACAGGATGCTGATGGCTACCCCTATGCCCGCGAACAGCCCCATGCTGCCGCCCAGCTGGGACGCGTCTACGCCTGCCTGGCTAAGCTGGGGCACCAGCACCTCCAACGGTATCTTGGACATGTACGTGGACGCCGACACGGCGGCGAACACCACCATCAAGAACACCATCAGGAGACCCCTCGCGAGGTCTCTCTCAGAAACGTACTGGAAGGTCTCCTGGGGCTTCCTGAGCACCCCGGCTACCAGTTCAACGAATCCCTTTCTCTCTTCACTCATGTCTCAAAGCCTCCACTGGGTTGAGGTTGGACGCCCTCCACGCCGGGTAGAGCCCCGACAGTATGGACGTCACCACGGCGAAGCCCACCACGAACAACCCAAGGCCCATGGAGGGCTTCACCGATAAGTCGATGAAGTTGCCTATGACGGAGCCGAGGAGGAACCCGAAGGCGGCTCCCATGGCCCCGCCGACGACGCCTGTGACCATGGCCTCGCTGAGGAACATGAACAGCACGTCCCCGCTCTTGGCGCCCACCGCCTTCAAGGTACCTATCTCCCTCGTCCTCTCCATGACTGAAACCGTCATGGTGTTTATAATCCCGACGCCCGCCACCAGCAGCGATATGCCCGCTATTCCGCCGAGCACCGACTGGATGGAGCCCAGCACCGAGCCCACCGTCTCCATCGCCGACTCCGAGGAGACCACAGTTACCCTGTCCCCGAGCCTCTCCTCTATCCCCTCGACGGCGGCGTCCACGTCGTCGATGGTAGCCGCCTTGGCGATCACGAAATCGAAATCGCCGCCCACCTCGTAGAACTGCTGGGCAGTCTGCAGCGGCATCGATATGCTGTCGTCGAGGTTGAACCCGAAGCTGCTGCCCTGCCCCTCCAGGATGCCTATCACCCTCAGGGTGAGCTCCTTCTCGGCGTCGTTCACGGTGGACTTTATCTTGATCCTGTCCCCCAGGTCGATGACCCTCTCGTCTGCGTCCAAGGGCTTCGCTATGTTGGCGCCTATGATCACGACAGCCGTGTCGCCGCGGACGAAGTTCCTGCCCTCCTCTATCACGGTGTTCTTGTTGATATCGGCGTACTCCTCAGTGACGCCGTAGACGTCCGTGTAGAAGCTCCTCCCCTTGACGGTGAAGCTGCAGTACTTGTTGGCGATGATGGGCGTCGCCGCCTCCACCTTGGGTGTCCTCTCGATGATGTCCAGCTCCCTCCAGTCGAGGGTGTCCGCCACTATCCCCTGTCCCTGACGGACCTCGCCTGGGATGACTATGATGTTGGTGGGTCCGAACACCTCGAGCTGCCCGGTGACGCTGTCTGTGAGCCCCTGGGTGACGGAGACGAGGCCCGTCACCGCCGTGCAGCCGATGAGTATGCCCACCAGGTTGAGCGCGAAACGGAACTTGCGCTCCCTCACCCCCTGCGTGGACATGAGGAGGATGTCGAGGGGGTTCACGCGCTCACTCTCACGGGCCCAACCCCAGGAACCTGCGTATCCAGACCAAGAGCCCGGAGGGCCCCGCGTCCTGGCCCGGCTGCTGGATGTCGCCGCCGACGCTCATCGTGAACCCAAGCTGCTCCTCGTGCTCCCTGTTCAGGTGGTCCCTGTACTTGATGCTGAGGCTCAGCTCGTGGTCGCCCTCCTCCGCGTCCTCGGCCACCCTGTAGTTGATGTCGAAGGGGATGGGGCTGTCCGGGTCCACGGCGCCGATGTACTCCGTGCTGCCTGCCACCCGCTTGAAGGCGTCGTCCTCGACCAGGCTTAAGCTGACGAAGTCCACGCTCTCTGTGCCGATGAGGAGGAGGTCAGCCTCAAGCTCCTTGCTCTCTCCACGCTTCACAGTCTCGGTTGGGGTGTCGATGAGATCGAACTCTATGAGCCCCTCCACCATGACCGTCAGCGTCTCGGTGAGGCTCCCCGCGCCGCCCTTGGAGTCAGTGTATGTTATGGTCGCAGTCACGGGGTACTGCCCCGCTGCGATGTCGCCCGACGCGAGGAGCCGGTAAGTGGCTACGACCGTGCCGCCGGCCTCCAGGTCGCCCAGGCTGCTCGTGGTTGGGCTAAGAGGCGATATCGACGTGACCGTCCCGAAGCCTAGTTTACACAGCAGCTCATAGGCGTCCGCCCCGCTGCACTGGACCTCCAGCTGCACGTCGAAGGAGTCTCCCGGCCTCACGCGCTCCTGAACCACCTCCATGCGCTTCAGCGTGATGACGGTGGCCTTCGCCGCTGCCGCCGAATCGACGTTCACCGGGAGGCTGAATGACTGGTAGTACCTGCTGCCTTCGGCGTCCCTGTAAGACACCGTGGCCGTCAACGTGTAGACGGCCAGGGGGGTGCCCTCCAGTATGCTCAGCATAGGCTCCACGGCGACCTGCTCCCCGACACCTAACTCGTCGAGGCCTGTGCTGAGCCCGTCGACGACCGATATGTAGCCTGACGTTGAGCTCAGCGTGAACTCCAGGTCGTAGAGCGTCTCATCCCAGTTGTTGGTGAACATGTAGGTCAGCTGGTTCTCTGCCCCAGACTTCGCCCTCACGCTCCCCTGCCCCGTGGAGTACTTCATCTTGGGGACGTAGCCCTCGTCGACGACGAGGCCGATGGGCACCGTGACCGTGGAGTCCTGAGCGGCGCCGAACCTCCTGTAGATCACGGTCAGGCTCAGGCTGTAGGCGCCTAGCTCCACGCTCTGGCCCACGTATATTGTCGGCTCATACGTCTTCGTCTTCCCCTTCTCGATGGTGTTGAAAACCATGTGAGCCCCGCTGAGGATGGATATCCCCGGCTGGGCGGAGGTTAGGAAGCACTCGGCGTCGAACAGGTTATAGTCTCCCGTGTTCTTGAGGTTGATTTTTATGGTGTTCTCTTGGCCTGCGGTCAGGTAGATGTCGTCGGTTGACACCTGCAGTATGGCCGAGTCGGCCAAAACCGTTGGAAACTGGATGGCTAATAGTATAGCCAGGATTAACGATACCGTGTATCTCTTCTTCATCGCATGATCAGATCCTTGAAGCTTTTATCGCTCACTATGACGCCGTCATGTAGCTGTATTAGGCGGTCCGTGTTCTGGCCCACCATGGCGTCGTGGGTGATGAGTATGAAGGTCTTACCCTCCTCCTTGTTGAGGTTCCTGAGCAGGTGTATTATCTCGTCCCCCGTCGTCGAGTCCAGGTTACCTGTGACCTCGTCGGCAAGGATGAGGTTCGGCTCGTTGGCGAGGGCCCTGGCGATGGCGACGCGCTGCTGCTCGCCTCCGCTGAGCTGGCTCGGCTTGTGGTCGGCCCTATCGCCGAGCCCCACAAGCTCCAGCAGGAGTTGCGCTCTCTTATGCCGATCACCCCTAGAGACCCCTGCGATAGCCATGGGCAGCTCCACGTTGCCGCGGGCATCCATCCTGGGGATGAGGTTGAAGAACTGGAAGATGAACCCGATCTCCTTGTTCCTGAGCTCCGCCACCTTGTTGTCGTTGAGCTTCGAGAGGTCGACGCCGTTTATATAGACCTTGCCCGAGGTCGGCCTGTCGAGAGCCCCTATCATGTTGAGAAGAGTGCTCTTGCCGCTACCGCTGGGGCCCATGATGGCCGTGAACTCGCCGGGCTCCACTGTGAGGCTTAATCCTTTGAGGACCTCCAGCGGCCTCCCGCCCTGTATGTACGTCTTCACGAGGTCAACTGTCTCGATCAGGTGCGTCACTTTGTCTCCTCCAGCAGCTTCTCGACTAGCTCCAGTCTATGCTCCGTCATCTCCCGTACCTTATTAAGGAAGCTCTTCTTGACGTCGGTGTCCAGGTTGCTGTAGAACTGGGTGAGCATCTCACGGGTCATGTCCCCGTCCTTGTCTACGATGAGGCTCATCATCCTGAGGGCGCCCTGCTTCATGTCCTTGGACATCCACTTGAAGAGGACGGCGAGGTAGTTGACGGTGAACCCGAGGGAGTCCGCGAAGTGTGTCTCCAGCTCGGAGAAGAGTCCCTTTCCCTTCTCCGTTATGTGGTAGTACTCGGTTCCGTCCCTATCCTCGGTCTCCACATAGCCCTTCTTCATTAGGCTCTTGAGCGCCGGGTAGACGGTGCCTGTCCTGGGCTCCCACACGCCGTCGAACTCGTCCTTCAGGGTCTTGAGCATCTCGTAGCCGTACTTGGGGCCGCCGTCGAGCTGTATCATGAGCAGCACCTGTAGTGGGCTCACGGGCATCCTGACCGGGGTCCTGCCACTTATACTAGTCGCCAATGGGTTGACCTCTACCTAGTAGACCTCTTCTATCTTGGAGGTGTATCTCCTTTTTAAGGGTTACCCCCGCTAGTTTTAAACGGTTTTTCAAGTTTACTACAGAATTTGATCAGAATCTCCTGCGGCCTCAAGATGAGTC
>CAYPNN010000119.1:0-353 GCA_964412065.1 uncultured Candidatus Bathyarchaeia archaeon | reverse complement strand
CCTCGACGTGGCACGTCCCCTCACCCCACACTAATATAAATAGACGCGACACCCTCGATGATGGAGACCAGATGAGCGTCCTCGTCTTCACGGACAACCCGAACACCGGCGAGACCCAGCTGGTCCGCCGAGAGCTGATACGCAGGGGAATAGACACCGACTACAAGGCGCCATGGGACATCTCGCTGCCGGACTACCGCCCCGAATACGACCTGGTGTACGTTCCCAGCAACATGCTTCACAGGGGCACCACCTTCGAGTTGCTGCACAGGCTCCTGATACTGAGGAGGCTGGACGAGGCCGCCGTGGTTATTAACCCCGTGGAGAGCATGCTCCACTACTCGAAGGAGCAC
>CAYPNN010000118.1:0-5713 GCA_964412065.1 uncultured Candidatus Bathyarchaeia archaeon | reverse complement strand
GTACGAAGGTAACCTGATCCTTGACCTCGGCGACTACGAGGACAAGAAGGGCGAGTCGGACGTCCCCGTGGCGTACCTGCCCAAGATCGACCAGGTGACCCTGCTACAGATGGAGGGCATCATGACCCAAGAGGAGACTGAAAAGTGCATCGAGCTCGCCATCGAAGGATGCAAGCAGATATACGAAGTCCAGAAGGAGGCTCTGAAGAAGAAGTACGGCATGGTCGAAGGCGCGGGTGATAAAGAAGAAACGCCAGAGGAGGAGCCCGAACAGGCACCTAGTGAAGAGGAACCCGCCGAGGAGGCTGAAGAGGAATGAGCAACAACATAGTATCACGGCTTAAGCGTAAGAAGATCATGGATGTCGTGGCAACGGGGAAAAGAATGGACGGCAGAGAGCTCCTACAGTATAGGGACTGGGAGATAAAGACCCACTTCCTGGCAAAGTCCGAGGGATCGGCGGAGGTTAAGCTTGGAAAGACCCATGTGGTGGTTGGGGTAAAGGTTGACGTAGGCCACCCCTTCGAGGACACCCCCGACGCGGGTGTCATGATAGTGAACGCAGAGTACACGCCTGTGGCTCACCCGACGTGGGAGCCTGGACCACCACCAGAAGACGCCATAGAGCTCGCACGGGTGGTCGACAGAGGCCTTAGGGCCGCCGAGATAATCGACATGGATAAGCTAGGCCTCGTCTCGGGTGAAAAGGTCCAGATGATCTTCGTAGACCTATACGTGCTGAACTACGATGGAAACCTCATCGACGCGTGCTCCGCCGGGGCGCTGGCAGCCCTCACCACGACAGAGGCGCCGGAGTTCAATGTATCGAAGAAGGGTGAGATCGAGAAGACGGACAAGACCGAGAGACTTAAGCTGAGGGCTCACCCCATCGCCGTCACGGTGTGCAAGATAGGCGACTCACTCATCGTAGACCCCACGTTCGACGAGGAGGAGGTCAAGGACGGCAGGATAACCATCACTGTGGACGAGAACGGCAACCTGAACGCCATACAGAAACGCGGCCCCATCGGCTTCACCATGGACGAGATAAAGAAATGCATAAATATCGCGTCGGAGAAGGCGGCAGAGATAAGGGCTATAGCATTGGCGGGCGAGTAATGGCAAAGAAGAAGAGAAAAGACATCGGGATGCGGACGAGGGGCGGAGCCACTCTCCGTAAACGCTACGGCAGGATAATGGAGACTGTTAGGGCGTACCACAAATGCCCCAGCTGCGCCAGCCCATCCGTGAGACGCGTCAGCGTGGGCGTCTGGAGCTGCAGGAAGTGCGGCTACAAGTTCGCTGGCGGAGCCTACACACCATCGACCAAGCTGGGACAGGCCGCGCACAGGATACGCGCCCAAGCCTAAATTTTTATCCATTCTAAAAAATGACCAAAGAGAGCCTCGCCAAGAAAGCCTCGGCAAGGATATGCATCAAGTTGCCCGAGGAAGTAGTTGAGGCTGTGTTGGACGCTCTGAGCCCAGAGGTCGAGTCGCCTTCCTCTGAGAGATCCAGCACAGATGTCCGAGGATTCATGGATGGGATAGTCGTATCTACGGATGCCAGCGATACAACGGCCATGAGGGCAGCCGTTAACAGCTATCTTCGCTGGGTCCAAGGCATTCTTGACATGCTCTCAAAGATAGAATGATGTCCCCTTGGGAAATTCTTTATACTCTGCACCGTCGAGTTAAATGAACCATCACAGGTGAATCGTTTGAGGAACGAGTTAAAGAGGAGGCTCAAGGCTGACGAACAGCTCTACGGTACTTGGATCACCCTAGAGGCGCCCATAGTCTCCGAGATGATGAGCACCCTCGGCTTCGACTACTTCGTCATAGACACCGAGCACGCGCCCCTCGACATGAGGACGGCGCAGACCCTGATGCAGGCCATGCACCCAAGATCCAAGACCACGCCCATAGTCAGGGTGTGGTGGAACGACATCGTAGCCATCAAGAGGGCTCTGGATGTCGGCGCCTACGGAGTGCTGGTTCCGTGGGTTAACAACAAGGAAGAGGCGGAGCTGGCGGGCAAGGCTACGAGGTACGCCCCAGACGGGCTAAGAGGCTGTGGGCCTAGGAGGGCAGCCATGTTCGACCCCGACTACTTCAAGACGGCTGACAAGGAGATAGCCGTCATAGTACAGATCGAGACTAAGAATGCGGTCGCCAACATAGAGGACATCTGCAGCGTGGAAGGCGTAGACGCGACCTACATAGGCCCAGCCGATCTCTCTGCCAGCCATGGGCACCTCGGTGACATGAGCCACCCCGACGTGCAGAAGGCCATCGACAGGGTGTACGACGCCACGAAGGCAGCCGGCCTCGCGGCGGGTATACATCAGGCTTCCGGCAGCACCATCAAGAAACGCATGGGGAAGGGGTACAACCTGGTAACCGTGGGGAACGACCTCATCTACATGAGGATGGGTGTACAGAACCAGTTCAAGGAACTGGGCATCAAAAAATAATCCTTTTTACTCGTATTCTATCGTCGCCGGCGGCTTGGGGGTCACATCGTAGTAGACGTGGGTCACGTCGACGCATGATTCCAGTATCTTAGCTGCCGCCTCCCGGAGGGTGTTCCACGGGAGCCTCATCACCTCAGCCGTAAGATAGTCCCTCGTCTTCACGGCCCGCATAGACACGGCGTAGCCTTCGCCCTCCTTTTCATCCACGAGATAAAGGAGACGTGTGGCCTCAGGGTAGTTGTCCTGAAGATAGTGGAGCGTCTTTTCAAGCTGCTCATACATCGGCTCCATGGGGCGGTCCGAACTGTCCCTGAAGGCGAGGGTAACTACGGATCCATACGCGCGTTTACCGTTGATCAGGCCGGTGGCTTTTTCGTTCAGAAACCCTGCCTTAATCATCGTGGGGTCGAGGTCAACGATCTCGGCAGCATCCCGTTTAAGCACTTTCAGGTCTTTGGGGCTTTGGCCGCTGAATATGGCAGCGAAGAACTGGGAGGGGTTATGCGGCTCGAAAGACTGCTCCACGATGAACGTCGCCTTCTTTATCTCCTCCAGCTTCTCCGGCGTGATCTCGCCCACAATCCTTATACTGAGACCTGGACCAGGGAAGGGCTGACGCGTAGCTAACTCGGGTGGAGTACCCAAGGCTCTAGCTACTTCCCTCACCTGATACTTGTACAGGTCCTTCAGCGGCTCGACCACGGTGAACCCGTACTTCTCCACCGGGTCGATACCGATCTGCTCAAGCACATTATGCTGCGTCTTAATACCAGCTGACGTCTCGTCAATGTCAGCCTTTATGGTTCCCTGCACAAGGTACCTGCACTGCTCCTCGGCTGCGATCTCGCTGAGCGTCACATAGAAATTCTGCCTAAACGCCTTCCTCTTATCCTCGGCGTCTGAGATCCCGGAGAGAGCCTCAATGAACTTCTGCCTCTCGTTCACAATCCTCAAAGGAAGGTTCAGAGGCTCAGAGAACAGAAGCAACTTCACCTGCTCCGCTTCGCCCAGCCTCATGAAGTTATCGTCGATGAAGACGCAGACAAGGTTATCCCCTATAGCTCTGTGAACCAGAACAGCGGAAACCGTGCTGTCGACTCCGCCTGAGCAGGCGACGAGGGCTTTCTCGTTCACGAGAGTTTTCCTAATTGACTCAATCTGGCCTTCTATGAACGCCTCGGCATCGAACTCCGCCATTCCGCTCAGAGCATCATGGTCTGATCTACGCATAAAAGTTTTCCAACAAACTTAAAAAAAGGGTAAAAATACGCGTCTTTTGGTCAGTAATCTTAACTTTGATATGTAACATATGAAGCTTCGAAAGTGGTTTACGCAGGTGGATCGATTTGATTAACACGGTAGAAATAATAGGCACAGGTGTCAAAGGAGGCGCTTTAACTAACTGCCTATTGAGTTGGGAAATGTAGAGAAGAACACGTAGCCTCCCTATTTTAGATGCTGGAAGAAAATATATCTTGTCGGGACGATTACTCCCTGTGTCAAGTCATGTATGATATCCTAATAGAGAACGGCAAGATCGTTGACGGTGCAGGGAACCCCTGGTTCTTCGCAGACGTAGCGGTCAAGGACGGGAAGATCGAAAATGTCTCGAAAAAGCTAGGCTCCGAAGCCGAGAAAGTCATCGATGCAACGGGGCTCGTCGTCTGCCCCGGCTTCATCGACGCCCACAGCCACGGCGACTTTAACTCCCTAGTCTACAGGGACATGGAGAACGTGGTTCATCAGGGTATAACCACGGTGGTCGCGGGTCAGTGCGGCTCTAGCTTGGCTCCGCTCAGCGACGAGATCCGTGGCGAGAGACAGAGAGAAGTTGACGCCCGACTACCCAACGGTATAGAGCTTAAGCTCACCTGGACCTCCTTCGACGAGTACCTCAGGGAGGAGGAGAAAGAGGGGCTTGGTGCCAACGTCGCCCACCTCGTAGGCCACGGAGCCATCAGGGCAGCGGGCATGGGCCTCGAGGAACGTGACCCGACGCCCAAGGAGCTTGAGAATATGAAGGGGCTAACAGCGGAGGCGATGGAGGCGGGGGCCTACGGACTCAGCACGGGCCTCATATACCCTCCCGGCATCTACGCCGAGACCCCGGAGATCATAGCCTTGGCTAAGGTGGCGGCCGAGTACGGCGGAGTCTACGACTCCCACATCAGAGGGGAGGGAAAAACCCTGATGAAGGCCCTCGATGAGGCTCTGGAGATCGGCGAGAAGGCGGGGATTCCCGTGCAGATCAGCCACCACAAGGTAGCCAGCAAGTCCATCTGGGGAAAAAGCAGGGAGACCATGAAGATGTTCGAGGACGCGAGAACCCACGGCGTCGACGTCACCGTCGACCAGTACCCGTACAAGGCGGGCTCAACGAGTCTGATGACTCTGCTCCCTCCCTGGGTGCACAGCGGCGGAAACGCGGCCGCCCTTGAGCGTCTCAGGGACCCCGTTCAGAGGGAGAGGATGAGACTGGAGATAGAGGAGGGCATTCCTGGCTGGGAGAACTTCGCCGGGGAGCTTGGCTGGGAGAACGTCTACGTCACGTCGGTGAAGACCGACGAGAACAAGGCTGTTGAGGGCATGAACATGGTCGAGGTCAAGGAGCACCGCGGGGCCCCCGACGAGTTCACGGCTCTATACGAGCTTCTGCTGGAAGAGGAGGGGGTAGCAGGGATGGTGATATTCTACGGCGACGAGGACGACGTCAAGCGCATCATGAGGCATCCTCTTCAAATGGTGGGCACCGACGCCGGATGCTGCAACGTCGAGGGGCCGTTCCGGAGGGGAAAGCCGCATCCCCGGCACTACGGCACCTACCCCAGGATACTCGGCAGATACGTCAGGGAGGAGAAGACGCTGAGACTCGAGGAAGCCGTGAGGAAGATGACCAGCTTCCCCGCCCAGCGCTTCGGCCTACTGGGCAGGGGGATTCTTAGGCCAGGCATGTGGGCGGATATCACGGTGTTCAACCCCGAGACAGTCATCGACAAATCCACATACAAGGAGCCCCACCGGTTCCCCGTCGGCATCGACTACGTAATAGTAAACGGCATGATCACAATAGGGAAAGGCAGCTACATGGAGGCACACTCAGGGAAGACTCTAAGGAAAAGATAATTTTTTTTAAAAAAGGTAGAGGTTCTCTACTTCTTCTTTATGTATTTTCTGAAGTGGGCGGGAGTCGCGTGAACGACCGGTAGATCCACCGTGGTCTTGAGGCCAGGCTCGGCG
>CAYPNN010000117.1:0-5736 GCA_964412065.1 uncultured Candidatus Bathyarchaeia archaeon | reverse complement strand
GCCTCTTCTTTCCCGTCTCCGAGAAGAGCCTTATCGCCTTCTTCCGCTCCTCCGCGTCCGTGACCCGTTCAAGCCGCCCCCTGTAAGACACGAAGCTGTACTCTGAGAGGTCGGGCTTGTAGCTCTCTATCTGAACGCAGGCCCTGCCGTCCGTCTCTAGGAGCCTCATCTTCTTCCCGTAGTCTGTGAAGTGGAAGTACAGGGCGTCGTCCATGACCACGTACCTGAAGGGCGCCAGGTAAGGGTAGTCGTCTCCCCTGAACGCTATCCTGCAGAGCATCTGTTCGTCGACCAGGCGCTCCACCTCGGCGTCGGTCATCCACGGTAGCTTAACGGGCCTCAAAACGGGTCCACAGGTATGGCTCCCGACCGACTCGATTAAAACGTTTCCACGGCGCCGACTTGGTTTGAATACCTTTTTAACCCAGCCTCGTTTACTTTCACGGATTCCAGAAGGCGGGACAAGATGAGCAAGCTCGTGACCATAGAGATGATCGTACGAGGCGACATCATAGACAACAACGTGCTCCGGAAGTTCGCGGACAAACTCAGACGGCAGAGGTTCACGGCCGACTTCACCAGCACCATAGCCGTGCCTCCTTTCCTGGTGGCCACAGAGAGGCACTACCCGAGCCTCGCGGTGCTCTACGGCACCTTGGAGCTGGAGAACATCTTCGAGATGAAGACCCTCATCGACCAGCTCGCGTCCGAGGAGAACCTGGAAATAATTTCCTTCAAGCAGCTCTAGAGTGACAGAGCGTGAACAGGAAACGAGTAGTCGTCCTCGCCTCCGTCATAGTGCTCAGCGTGGTCGCGTACGCCTCCACGGCTGAGAGCCTTTCCGAGGGCCAGCGCTCAGCCCTCGTGGTGCTCATCGTCGCGTCGGGCCTATGGACCACGGAGGCCGTGCCGCTGGCTGCCACCAGCATACTGATACCGCTGCTCCAGGCCTTCCTCGGGGTGCAGGGCTTCGGCGCCGCCCTCGCGCCGTTCTTCGACACCGTGGTGATGCTGCTGCTGGGCGGCTTCATGCTGGCGGTGGCTGTCGAGAAGTGCGACCTAGACGAGTACTTCGCCTACCTCATCGTCTCCAGGGTCAACGCGGGTGCCCGTACCCTGGTTCTCGCGGTCATGGTCACCGCCGGGTTCCTAAGCATGTGGATAAGCAACACGGCGGCCACAGCCCTCCTCATCACCATGGCGCTGAACATCACCGAGCGCGTGAAGGACGTAAAAGGCAACTTCAGCAAGATAATGATCCTCGGCATCGCATACTCGTCCACCGCGGGGGGCCTCAGCACCCTGGTGGGTACCACCACCTGCGCCATGGCGGCGGCCAGCCTCAAGGAGCTCGTGGGCTACGAGATGAGCTTCCTCGGCTGGATGTTCTACGGGCTCCCCATAGCCGTCATACAGATACTCTTCATCTGGGTGACGCTCTTCGCCATCTTCCCGACAAACGTCGAGAACATACCGCCCCTGGAGAGGGCGAGCACCGAGCTCACCCGCAGGCAGAGGCTCACCCTCATCGTGTTCGGGTTCGCCGTCCTCGCGTGGCTCACCGGGGTCCTCCCGGAGCCCATAGCCAACGTCATCGGCTGGGGAGGCCACGGCTACAGCTCAGCCGTAGTAGCAGCGCTGGTGATTGTGCTCCTCTACTTCCTCGACCTCCTCGACCAGCAGGACATCAAGAACGGTAAGTGGGACACCCTGCTGCTCATAGGCGGAGGCCTAAGCCTCGGTAACGCCCTAAGCGTCTCGGGCCTCGTGAACGTCATAAGCAGCATGCTGCTTAACTTCACCGGAGGCGGTAACCCCCTCATCACCGTATCGTTGGTGACCGTCGCGGGTCTGGGCATAAGCATCGTGGCGAGCAACACCGCCAGCGCAGGCATATTCCTCCCCATAGCCATAGGCCTCGGCCAGAGGACAGGGTTCAGCCCGGTGATCCTCGCCGTCGCCGTAGGCATCAGCACGAGCCTGGACTTCATGCTGCCGGTGGGGACGCCGCCCAACGCCATCGCCTACAGCACGGGGAAGGTGTCCATGCCCGAGATGATCAAGGCGGGCGTCCTGCTGGACGTCACCGGGGCGCTGCTCACCATTCTCATGGCGTACCTGGTCTGGCCCCACCTGGTGTAGAATTTTTTTCGGGTCATAGCATCAATCACAGTAACATGGTTTCGTCGGTTATTCGACTTTGACGCCGAGCATCAGCACCAGTATATCGGCCACGTAGGCGGCGAAGCTGGCGATGAATATGGGGTACATCCCCAGGTTGTCCGCGATCAGCGCCGCCATCATCGGGGCTACTGCGCCCATGACGCTTCCTGGCAGGAAGTACAGCGCGAAACCGAGGCCCCTCTGCCTCCCAGGCGAAAGCTTCGCCATCATGCTGCTGTTGGCCGCCATGCTTAGGAAGTTAAAGAATCCGTGACCCAGGAACAGGAGGGTAAAGGGAAGGACGCCTCCCACGAGGAACGCGAGTATGTAGCAAGCGTAGCTAGCCGCCAGCACTGTGAGTGCCCACCTCTTGTCGCCGTACCTTGCGGCGAGGAACCCGCCGATGGGGGCGGCGACTATCCCCATTATGTAGCTGCCGCCTAGAATAAGGCTCGCGTACTCGAACTCCCAGCCCTGGGTCTCCACGAGGTAAACGCTGAGGAAGCTGTTGGTCATGCCGGACGCTATCATCTTGGCTCCGCTGTACACCATGAAGAACACGAGGCTCGCCGAGAGCAGGTTGCCTGACTGCCCCTGCTCGATCTTCTCGACTTCGCTGAGGACGACATCCTCGGTGGGCTCCTGCTTAATGGCGAGGATCATGGCGATGCCTAGGAGCAGGGGGAAGAACCAGAACAGGTAGACCTGCCTCCACTGGAAGCCCAGGTAGATGAGCACGGCGAGGCTGATGGGCCCTATGGACATCCCGAGGGTGCCGCCGGCTCCCTGTATCCCGAGGGCCTTGCTCCTGTCCCTTGGCTTGAAGCTCCGGGAGACGAAGCTGTAGCTCGCGGGGTGGTAGACGGTGGTGTTTATGTAGAGGAGGCTCACGGCGACTATGAGCATCGTCGGGCTGTTGGTGGCGCTCGCCGCCAGCGCACCGACGCAGGCAACACCCATGGCTAAGAGGAGCATCTTCTTGCTGCCGATCTTGTCGCTGAGAAGCCCTGCTGGTATGCTGAGTAGGGCCTGGCAGAGGTTGGGTATCGACGCTATGATGCCTATCTGCTGGTTGGTGAGCATGAACTCCTCCCTCAGCACGGGGAACAGGGCAGTGTGTATGTTCTGGAAGCTGTGGGTCATGGTGTGAGTCAGCGTCATCACGATTAAACCGTAGCTGATGATCCGTGTCTGGTCTGCATGCGTCTCATCCAAAGGGTTCACCGAATGTCTACCATAGCAAACTCGATACCATATCAACCTAACGCTTAAACAACGCCGCACCGCTCCTATAGCCATGATCACCCGGGAAGAGTGCATCGACCTCGTCAAGCAGAACGTTAAGAACAGGAACCTTGTGAACCACATGATAGCGGTGGGCGCCATCATGAGGGGCATGGCTGAGCGGTTCGGTGAGGACCCGGACCTCTGGGAGGCGGTGGGCATCCTCCACGACGTGGACTACGAGAAATTCGGAGACGACTTCAGCAGGCACGGCGCCATGTCAGCCGACATGGTGCGGGACCTCCTGCCGGAGGACGCCGTCAACGCCGTCAGGCGCCACAACCCACTGACCGGGCATGAGCCTGAGACGAGGTTCGACGTCTCGCTCCTGGCTGCCGACGCCATATCGGGGATGATAGTGGCAAACGCGCTGGTGCGGCCCACCAAGATGGTTGGGATGAAGCCCAAGAGCGTCAGGGGCAGGATGAAGGACAAGTCCTTTGCCCGGCAGGTGAGCCGCGAGAACATCATGAGGTGCGAGGAGATTGGGCTGCCTTTCAGCGAGTTCGCCCAGATAGCCGTCAAGGCCATGCAGGGCGTCGCGGACGAGATAGGGCTGAGCTAGAGTGGTGGACCCTGAGGCCCAGAGGCACAGGATCACGAGGATCATCGCGGCGACCCGGTTCCCCTTCGTGGACCAGCCGGAGACAAGCTGGCCGGGCTGCTACGAGACCATCGTGAACGACGAGACGAAGAGGTTCGGGCTGCTTAGCCCGTGGGGCGAGGTGGTTTACCCAAGCATCGTCATTCTGAACTGCGACGGCGGAGTCCAGGAGCTGGGCACAGTGGAGCGGGCTGAGGACGTCAACGAGGCCCGAGCCAGGCTCTGGCGGTTCCTCAGCGACAGCGCAAGCGTGGGCCGCAGAGTGAAGAAGCTGTTCATCTACGTTCCCAGCGGCCTTGAGGAGAAGACTCTGAAGGTTTTAGAGGGAAACGACGTCGAGTACGACGGCCTCCGCGGCTACGGCGTCGTGGACGGAAACCTGAAGATCTACCCGATAAAGACCCATGACAGCCCCTACGACCACAGGTAGCAGGGTTTATCCTCATAAATTGTAGAAAAATTAGGCTTTGTAGACGGTCTTCCCGCCGAGGAACGTGCGGAGCACCTTGGTGTCCCGGATGCTGTCCACGGGGCAAGTCAATATGTCCCTGTCAAGGATGACCATGTCTGCGAGCTTCCCAGGCTCGAGGCTTCCCTTGGCGTCCTCCTCGAAGGTCAGGTAGGCGCCGTTTATGGTGTACATCCGTATGGCCTCCTCCCGGGTGACGCGCTGCTCGGTGCCCATCTGGGTGCCCTTCACCTCGGTGCGCCTCGCCATGGCGGCCCATAGGCTCGGGAATGGCATGTAAGGAGTCACAGGGCTGTCGGTGCCGGCTGCCACCAATACGCCGTGGTCTATCCACGCCCTGTGGGGCTTGAGCCACTTGCTGCGCTCGTCGCCCACGTTCTCGTGGTAGCTGTCCCCAAGGTAGTAGAGGAAGCTGGGCTGACTAGCCACCTGTACGCCCAGCTCTCGGCAGATCTCGAAGTTCTCGTCGGTGGGCTGGTAGGCGTGGATGAGGTAGAACCGGCGTCCCTTTATGGGCTTGACCTTGTCCGTCTTCCTGTACGCGTCGAGCACTATGTCCATTGCCTTGCCCCCCGCGCAGTGGATGCCGGTGAGCATGCCCCTCCTGTTGGCGGCGTCCACCAGCATCTGGAGGTGCTCCACCGGGAGGGTGAGGAGCCCGTAGTCGTCGGGGTCGCCCTCGTAGTGCTCCCTGAGCAGCGCCGTCCTCCCGCCTATGCCGCCATCGATGAACAGCTTCAGCCCCTGGAACCTGAGGAGGTCGTCGCCCATCCCCGTGATCATGGGGAAGCCCTCGACGCGCCGCACGCTGTCCTCGATGGTGTCTCCCTGCTGGACGCCTCGTAGCATCACGTTGGTCCTGACTGTGAGCTCCCCCGCCTCCTTGAGGAGCTGGTAGGCCACCATCTCGTCCTCGGTGGTCCCCGGGTCTATGACGCGGGTGATGCCGGCCTCGTTGAAAGCCTTGAACGCTGCCCTTATGGCGTCCATGGTCTCGGGTATCCCAGCCTCTGGGACGTGCCTCCTCACCAGGTTCATCGCGGGGCCCTCCTCCAGCATTCCAGTGGGCTCGCCTTCCTCGTTGCGCACTATCTTCCCGCCTAGGGGATCGGGGGTGTCCTTGGTTATGCCCCCGATCTCCAGGGCGGCGCTGTTGGCGGCGAGCCGGTGGCCGCATGTCCTCGTGAGCACCACAGGGTTGTCGGGGGACGCCTCG
>CAYPNN010000116.1:0-5761 GCA_964412065.1 uncultured Candidatus Bathyarchaeia archaeon | reverse complement strand
CATAGGCCATGCCTCTCTCTGGACGATAGAAGTTACCGTCGAAGTAGAGGACCGACAGGTCCTTGTAGATGTCACGCCACGCCCATCCGCAGAATCCGTCAGGAATGCGTTCTATGTCATCCACGATGAACTCGGCGCCCTCCTCAAACAATGTGCATTTAGTGATAGGCTTACCGGAAAGACTCCTCACATCATGATTTGGGCCGAAGACGTCCTCGGGCCCAAAACGTTTCACGACGGTTATCTTGACCTTCGTCATTTTTACATCCCCATCGTCCATGTCCTAATCTTCGACTCTCTCTAGCTTGAAGACGACGGGGCGGATGCCGTCGGGGCAGCAGACATAGTCGACGCCTCTCCCGGCCCAATCATCGTACTCGCCGCCGTAACGAATGAAGGTAACCTTTGGGTACATGCCAAACCAGGCGTGGTGACAGAAACCGTCAGGCATGTTACCGTCGGTGACGAGGAAGGTGTCGCCTTCGTCGAGGTCACATTTCTCGATTTCCCTGCCGGAGGGTCGATGGAACTTCTCGCCGAAAACGTCTTTAGGGCTGAAGTTTTTCACGACCGTAATCTTAACCTTGTATTCAGGCATACAATATCACCAGGTTTTCCCAATAAAATATGATCTAACCTTTTTTCTTTGAGTAGAAGTCATAGAAGTGTCGTTGCGTCCTGGTGTCCCTCGACTCTGGCACCTTCTCATAGATCGTGGGCACCTCTATTCTGGCTGGGTCCGCGTTCACCTCAACGGCCTTGAGGGTGTTCTCACGTAGCTCCTTTAGGAAGCGGAGTTGCCTCCTGACCTCCTCCTTACCGCACAACGGGCCGTGACCTGGGACGACGTGGTCGAAGTCGAGCCCCAGGATCTTCTCGAAGAAGGCGATCCATCGGTCGGGGTCACAGCTGGGGTCGCCAGCCCATGGGAACTCGTTCGCGAAGAGCAGATCGCCGAGAAAGATGACTCTCTCCTCAGTATTCAACTTCTCATGGATCGTTTACTCTAATAATATTTTCATCTATGGGATTTTAAAAGAAAGGTCGCACGGATGCCGTGACAAGTTTAATTATTCTCTCCCTTGATCTAACTCCGTGAGGTGATCGAGTTGGGTATGAGGTCAGCTAAGAAGAAGCCTTTAACTAAGAAGGAGAGGGAGGAGAAAAGAAGAAAGCATAAAGAGAAGAGAATGAAGACTTGACGTGCTTCCCGAACACTATTTTCTCCACGTGAGCGCATCCTCCATGTATTGATATAAATTGCATCAACGAAAGATTAGTTTGTCAATCATAATGCAGGTCCCGTCGCTTGAAGAAGTGTTGAGGTCGTCGGAGCGTATCCTCAGCGACTCTCTCTGCGGAGAAGTAAAAATCTCGACACATAGAGGTGTCGACCTGAATTTACTAGGTAAGGTATACGCCATGGATCACGACAGGTTCCGGCGGGAGCTCTGGTACGACCGCGAGGAGCTGAGAGAGAAATTCGGCAGAGCAGGCTTCTTCTGTCTGCTCGTCTCCCTGAACGGTGAGCCCATCGCCTACGACTTCGGCTACGACGACGCAGAGGAAGGAGTCTACTTTTCTGATAGCTCCGCGACCATGATAGAGAGAAAGGGTGTGGGCACAGTGCTCGCGGATGGAGCTGGTCTACCTGTATGAGCGCGGGTACAGCTCCGTGAAGTTCACCACGGAGGAGATGGATCAGGCCGGGAGGCCGCTCAGACTCATCTGGGAGAAACGGGGCTACAGGACGGTGTCCTCTGATCCCTTGACGGGCGTCACCATGATGCTGGAGATCACCGCCGACGTGGTGAATGAAAGAATCGAGAAACACATCGACGGGAAGCCAGCTTGACGCGGACGTTAATTCTTGAAATCTAGGTTCAGGTACTCTAGCTCTTTATTCATCCTGTCGTGGAGCTCCAGGAACCTCTCTCGGGGGGGTCAGCCTCCTCAGGTCGTACATCTCGGCGACGGCGTGCCCATAGGGGCCGCCGTCCCTGATCACGTCATCCTCGCATCTCCGGGCGATTTGTTTGACCAGCTCGTTGCCGTCTTCCCGCTTGATGCCGTCCGCGGCGAGCCTCCTTGCCATCATCAGTTCGGCGTCTTGGATAGCTTCGGCGGCTCATAGGATCAGGTCTCCAGCACCTTTTCCAGCAGGTGCTCGGCTCTGGTGGTGTTGAAGACGGCGCACTCGCAGCACTTGCCCATGATCTCGGCGGCCTCCCTGGGGGTCAGCCTCCTCATCTTAACCTGCTCCATCATCTTGCGTATGAGGCTGAACGAGACCATGCCGTGTCCGCAGAGGGTGTTAATCTCTAGGACATCTCTCTCCGGCAGGCGGTCCCTCGAGCCCCAGAAGCCTAGGGAGTGCTCGACGCTGTGCCGTTCGATACCGTTGCCGTGACAGCACTCCTGGACGCCGTCAAGGAGCCCGCTAACGTTTATCGATATACCAAGATCTGCCTCAATGAGCTCCGCCAAGACCTTCTGTAGAGTATCGAGGTCCGTGAAGACGGCGGCAGAGGTCGAGCCGTCCTTCAAGCCGGTGACGAGGCCCCGGAAATCCACGTCGTCCTGCAGGACGCTGCCCATCTTGCTGCTCCCGATGTTGACGGGATTGTATTTCTGGCAGATCCGTAGGAACTCGTGGACCTTGGGCGCCGAGCCATCCCGGTTTATCCCCCTCGCCATGGTGACGAATATGACGTAATCCTCCTTGAGGCTCTCGACGGCTCCCTGTCTGTGCAGCGTGTTCGTCATCATTCACCCTCCTGATACAGCGGCCTGCCCAGCCCGAGGTTCGTCTTCCCGTTAGGCGACAGCGTGTAGCCGGCCTCCCTGACCCACTTCTCGTGGGGGATGGACCCGTCGGGGAGACACTTGGATGCGACGCCTACGCTGAACACGGCGTCGGTCTCCCCTTGGAGGGCTTGCAGAGTCTCTAGATAGTCTGGGATCTTCTCCAACCTGGTCTTCACCTCGATGATGGCTGAGAGCACCTTCTCGTCGAGGATCTCTTCCCTCATCTTACCGGTCTTTGTGTCCTCCATCAGCTGGGTCACAGGGTTATACGGCTCGAAATGTGGCTCTAGAGGCGCCAACGCCATGGCTATCTTCTCGACGTCGCGGAAACGGGCGCCTGTTCCCGGTCTGCCCAGCTCGACGACTATTCCGGCGTCTCCCTCGCGCAGCCTGCCCGTCACGTCGTTGGTCTTGATCTCCTCCGTGCCCCTGCCGCCTACTCCAGTCCCTGCGTGAACGACAGTGGGGTCGCTGAACGCCGCGCGGAGGCTCCGTGGGTACTCCAGCTCGGGCGGGGTCAGGGCGCCTGTCGGGCAGACATCTACCGCCGCCATGTATTGTAGGTGCAGGAGGGAGAGGACCTTTCTTACGGCTCTGACGAAGGGTACTGGCCACCCTTCGTTTCTCAGCACTCGGTAGCAGGTTGAGCACTCTACGCACTCGTCTTGGTTGACTACGGATTTCCCGTCAACGTCTAGAGAGATGGCTCCCATAGGGCATATAGTGTGGCAGTTCCCGCACCCGACACATTTCGATTTATCTATCTCCACGATGATCTACCTCAGGCATTATTCACATCTATGAATGAGGGGTCTATATATTGACGTTTGTTGCCTTTTCAGAGTCGACAACCCGGCAGCAGGTGCTCGAGAGGTTCCAGCATTATCTGGACTCCTTCGTAGGTCATGAAGTGACAAAATAATATCGCTCTCTTCGAGTATCTCTTCTTTTTGTCTACCAACGCGCACTGGTGGTGCAGGTGAGGTTCGAACCCTACCATCAATTTAAGACTGTAATCACTTAACAGGAAAACCGTCTTGTCACCATGATCCGCCTAGTAATCTTCAACTTGGTATACAGTGATCTATTGTTTCACTCGTGAGAAATTTCCATCCAAAATAAACCTAAGCATGGATGACTGTAGACGATTACCCAAGAAAACATCACGCACGAATCTACTCAATCAGTACAACTGGGTCAGAACTCGAATCAATCCAAGTAGAATCTCGCGCGCTCAGATGAAATAGTTAATAGTGTTCCCAGACAATGGCGTCTTGGAAGGATGTAATCATGAAATACAGGTTATGGGACATGTCATGGATGGAGGCCGAGGAGGCCTTCAAGAGGAGCGACACCGCGATCCTCCCCGTGGGCACATTCCACGGCCACGGCCCTACCCCCATAAGCATCGACTCCAGCTCTGTGGCCTGGCTCGCGGAGAAGGTGGGGGAGAGGACAGGCCTCGTCACACTGCCGCCGATACCCTTCGGGGAGAACGACAAGCAGAAGTTCTACCCCGGCTCCATCACGATAGCCCCGGAGACCCTGCAGCGCTTCTACTTGGACATTTTCAGGAGCCTCAACAGGAACGGAGTCCGGAGGGTCATAGTCCTCAACGGCCACGGGGGGAACAGGGAGACCCTCATCAGGGCCGGGAGGGCGGCCAGGGACTTCGGCGTCGTGGTCGCCATCCCCGAGTGGTGGAGCATCGGCAAGGAGATATTGCCCGAGCTTCACCCGGAGAAGGGCTCCTTCATGCAGGAGCTGGCCGTCTCCCTCTTCCTGGGCGGGAAGGAGATCGCCGACTTGAGGGGCACCGGCTACAAGGGGGAGTGGGGGGAGAGGTACACGATGCGGGATGTCTTCGGGGAGGGGATCAAGCCCGTCACCTTCAACAAGTTCGAGTTCAAGGGTGGCTCCATCACCATCCCCGTCCAGGCCTGGGATCTCGACGAGGAGGGCCCCCCGGTTTTGGGGAGGGAGGTCGTGGACGACCTCTATGAGCGTGGGAAGAAGATCATGGAGGGGCTGGTGGAATACCTGGTTGAGTTCGCCGAGGCGTTCCAGAAGGTGGATCTCTCCAAAGCCTTGGAGTCTAGGGACTAGCCACCCTTCTTTTTTTCGAATAGGAAGAAAAAACTTTTTTTAGAATAATTTAATAAATATTTCATAATATCAAATTTTTACGCACACGCGCGCGAGCGGGATTAGAACTCACTTCAATCCAAGTACGTCTCCCGACGCTTTCCCTTCTTAAACCGTCTGATTGAGTGCTTATTGTTTCCTGGTCTGGTTAGATAATTTAATCTACAATTCACCGCAACCAATACCTATGATGGATGAAGACCTGCTTTTTCGCCTACTCTTCATAGCCATCTACGCCGTCTTCTTCGGCGTCAGGATGCGCTATCGAGTAGAGTCCGCAAGAAGGAAGCCTGAACGGCGCCAAAAGATAGAGGGTTGGGCTTTCAAGATTTTGGCTATCGGCATACTCGGTTACCTCGCGTCGATCGTTCTCTACATGCTTGACGTTTCATGGGTCTCCTGGTCTAAGCTTGTGATGCCTTCTTGGCTGCGTTGGCTGGGCGTGATTGGAGCGGCGTCGTCTGTTATGCTCGTGGCGTGGACCCACCGTGAACTTGGTAGACAGTACTCCGCCGAGTTGGCTATCCAGAAAGATCATGCTCTCGTGACGACGGGTCCTTACGCCAGAACCCGAAACCCGATGTACACTGGTTTTATTATGCTCTCGCTTTCTATGGCCATAATGGCTTCCAACCTTCTCGTTCTATTCTTCGCGATTCTCGTCATCCTGCCTTTTCCATGGATCGCCAGAGAGGAGGAACGGATGCTGCTCGAAACCTTTGGTGAGGATTACAGAGATTACATGAGAAGAACTGGGCTATTCTTTCCACGAATAATTGAGGTTCTCCGGTTTCTGCGGAAAAATAAC